>CAZKJO010000004.1:64039-65426 GCA_964553105.1 uncultured Weeksellaceae bacterium
TAGGAATTCACGGAGTAACTTGGGAAGAAGCGGTTAAAATTAATGGAGCTGATTCAGATTATCACCGTAGAGATTTATGGGATGCAATCGAAGCAGGACACTATCCAGAGTGGGAATTAGGTTTGCAAATCATTCCAGAAGAAGATGAAATGAAATTCGATTTTGATATTTTGGATGCGACTAAATTAATTCCAGAGGAAATAGTACCGGTTAAGATTGTAGGAAAAATGACGTTAAATCGAAATCCTGAAAATTTCTTTGCAGAAACCGAACAAGCGGCTTTTCATCCAGGTAGAGTAGTGCCAGGAATTGATTTTTCTGATGATCCTTTGTTACAGAGTAGATTGTTCTCTTATCATGACACCCAAATTTATCGATTAGGTGGCGCGAATTTTAATCAAATACCGATTAATCGACCAATTAACGAAGTTCATTATAATCAACGAGATGGGCAGTTTCAAACACAAATTCATAAGGGAAAATCATCGTATTTCCCAAATAGTCTAGCAGGCGGATGTCCTCATTTGGCTAAAATGGCTGAAGGAGGATTTACTTCTGTTCCAGCTCCAGTCGAAGCACATAAAGTAAGAGCTAGAAGCGAAAGTTTTTCTGATCATTATTCTCAGCCGGCGTTGCTATTCAGAAGTTTACAGCCTTGGGAACAAAATCACATGGTAAATGCTTACTCATTTGAATTAGGAAAATGTACTCAGCAGCACATTCAAGAGAGAATGTTGTTTCAGATAAATAAGATTAATAAAGACTTAGCGGGTAATGTAGCTAAGAATTTAGGTTTAAAAGTTCCTAAATCAATTGATATGCCTATTAACCAGGCGATTGGTGCTGATGCAGATGGTTCTAATCAACCTGGAGATGCTAAAGTTTATTTAGAAAAGTCGCCAGCTTTGAGTATGAAGCATATTAAGTCTGATAGAATTGATGCGAGAATGATTGCGGTTTTGGCTGCTGATGGTTTCCATATGAAAGATTATCAGGCTATGAAAGATCATTTAGAATCTAAAAATGCGATGGTGAAATTAATTGCTCCACATGGTGGAACTATTAAGTGTGACGAAGGAATGGATCATAAAGTTGATGCTGCACTCATGACCACGGAATCTGTTTTATATGATGCTTTATTTATTCCTGGTGGGAAAAGTGTTGAAGCTTTAATGAAGGAAGCGAAAGTCTTTAAATTCATTGATGAATCATACAAATATTGTAAAGCCATTGCAGTTACACATAATGCAGAAGACTTATTAAAGAAAAGTCAGGCGAAAGATTATAAAGACGATAAATTCATTTTTATTGATGGGAAACCTGAAGAATTTTCAGCAGCGATTGCTCAACATAGAAATTGGGATCGCGAAGAAAAAGCGAAAATGAT
>CAZKJO010000005.1:0-9390 GCA_964553105.1 uncultured Weeksellaceae bacterium
TCTGTTTCTGGAATGCGAAAGGTGGCGTACACCACAGATACCTACTTTATTCAAAGAAAGGATTCTATTGCTGATTATCACATGGAGGCGGAAATAGCAAAGTACATGCAAGGCAAGGATAAGAAAGTTGTAACGGGACCCATTGTGATGAAAATTTATGAAGTTACAACCCCTTTAGCTCTGCCATTTGCTTTTTTACCTATGGGCGATAATCGAAGCGCAGGTATATTGCTACCTAGTTTTGGCGAAAGAGAAGAAGTTGGATTCTACTTGCAAGGAGCTGGTTTCTATCTTCCGATTGGGGATTATATGGATATTTCGTTAACGGGAGATGTTTATACTAGAGGTAGTTTGGGACTTCATGCCATGTCTCAGTATTTAAAAAGATATAGATTCTCGGGTAATTTTAGTTTTGATTGGGAGAAAAGAGTTACAGGGATCAAAGGTTTAGATGATTATAGTAAATCAACAAACTATAGATTAGCTTGGAGTCATAGACAAGACCCAAAAGCGAATCCGAATTTAATTTTTAGTGCGAATGTGAACTTTATGAGTTCAAAATTCTATCGCGAAGGGATTAGTAATTACGGTATTTCATCTGGAAATTATCTTCAGAACAACGTAAACTCGTCCATTTCGATTAATAAGAATTTCCCTAACTCTCCATTTAGTGCATCCTTGACAGTTTCTCATAGCCAAAACACAAATAATAATTCCGACCAACAAGGAAATGCTACTTTCCAATTGCCTCAGTTAACGGTGAACATGAGTAATATTTATCCGTTTGCTCCAAAAACTGGTTCTAAGAAAGGTTTATGGCAGAGCATCGGGATGAACTATAATTTTAATTTACAAAACACACTGTACACCACAGAGGATGATTTGTTTAGCTCGCGCATGTTTGATGATGCTAAAAACGGAGCAAGACATAATTTTAGTTTTAATACGGGTACTACAATTTTTAAATATTTCCCATTAAGTTTTAATGCTGGATACGAAGAAGTTTGGACTTTGCACACGATTCGCAAGCAATACGATGAATTGTCAAATAGCATCTTAGAAGAGCGAGTAAACGGATTCGATTCTTACAGAACCTTTAATGTTGGAACCGGTATTAGTACAACACTTTATGGTCAGGCTAACTTTGGAACAGCAGATGATGATAGAATGATCAAAGCGATACGACATATGATTTCGCCTCGTGTTAGTTTTAATTACCGTCCAGATTTTAGTACAGACGAATGGGGATATTATGATGCTTTTATTAATGGAGAGGGAGAGGAGATTCGTTATTCTTACTTTGATGGCGGTATATATGGCTCTCCATCACAAGGTTTGTCTCAGAGTATGAGTATTGGGATTAATAATAATCTAGAAATGAAGATTAGGAGCAAAACAGACTCAACTGGAATCGAAAAAATTAAAATATTTGAAAGTTTTAATATTTCAACCGGATATAACTTTGCGGCCGATAGCCTTAAATTGAGTCCAATTAGTATCAATGGTAGAACCAGCTTATTTAAAAATAAAATGGGCATCAGCTTTAGAGCTACTGTTGATCCATATAAGAACTTAGTCAACGATGAATTTCCTAATGGTAAACGCATCGATGAATTAGGCAAGTTTAGATTTACCACTATGGGGCTTAGGTTAAATTATAATTTAACAGAAGCTTTGTTTGGAGATCGACAAATGGATTATGAAAAACGGGGTAGAATACGTTATGAGGACTATTATTTTGATGATGATAATTATGCTCAATTTTTAACGCCTTGGTCTTTATCGGTGGATTTAACACATACCAGAACAATGTCCTTAACGGATGAGATAAGAAACACAACTTCTGTAGGGCTGCGAGGAAGTATATCGCCAACACCACATTGGGCATTTAGTGGAAGAACTTCTTTAGATGTTCAAGAAATGGATTTTGCGGGAACATACTTTACTTTTTCGAGAGATCTCCGTAGTTTCGTAATAGATTTTAGTATGAACCCATTCGGACAGTACAAAACCTGGAATTTCTTTATTGGTATTAAAGCAAACTTCTTGAGAGATGCTGTTAAATACGAAGAAAGAGAATTTAATTCGAGAACTAATACATTTTAAAAACATAATATTATGAATTATATTAACACACCTAATGCGCCGGCAGCCATTGGTCCTTACAGCCACGCAGTAGTAGTAAACGGAATGGTTTATACCTCTGGACAAGTAGCTATGAATCCGGAAACAAAGGAAATCGTTACCAGTGGAGTCGCAGACGAGACCCATCAGGTAATGAAGAATTTAGAAGCCATCTTAAAAGAGGTTGGAACTTCATTTGACAAAGTAATTAAAGCGACAATTTTTTTACAAAACATGGATGATTTCCCTACGGTTAATGAGGTTTATGGATCTTATTTAGCTGAAGGTAAATTTCCTGCACGTGAAACGGTTCAAGTTGCTAGATTGCCTAGAAATGTGAAGGTAGAAATCTCAATGATTGCTTTAGTATAATGTGGATTAGAAATACATTGGCCATATTAGCAGGATTAGCCGTAGCCATGACACTCATTATGTTGGCGATTACAGCCAATAAAGTATGGTTTGATGAGCTTGACAACATTGTTTTGTCCCAAAAGGGCGATGTCTTCTATTATTGGCAAAGTGTGATCAAA
This sequence comes from uncultured Weeksellaceae bacterium, assembly GCA_964553105.1. GTDB lineage: Bacteria > Bacteroidota > Bacteroidia > Flavobacteriales > Weeksellaceae > Profundicola. Next base: position 2,658 of record CAZKJO010000005.1, read on the forward strand.
CAAGCGCCTACCAACTTCTTCATAGCCCTTTTGGTTTCCTGTGGCGTGGGGGCAACGATTGGTGGTATAGTTACGGCTTATTTGGTCGTAAATGCTAGACAAGCTTATGCTCTGTTTTTAGGCTTAATTTTATTTTTAATGGCAGTTGCAGACATTATCATCTTTACCAATCACCCAACTTGGTATGAAGTAGGATTGTTTTTCATATTTTTTCCGTTCTCATGGTTAGGAGGTAAGATTGTAGATGAATTAATGAAAAATAAATTAATGCCCAACGATAAATAAAGGGGCTTTTAAAATATAGGTCTATTGAATAGCGATAGACTTTCGTTTATAGATTTTCACGCTCTTATCGGGCGTGAATTCTTTTTCTAGCGTAAAGTATTTCTCTAAACTATTTTTATAATAGTCGAATACAATGGAATCCCCACGCAATTGGTTTCTATCCTCGTCGACTATAATAAAGTTAGGTTTCTTAACTTCTAAAATATATTTAAGTTCACTCAATGGATCATTTTGAATGTTCTCTACATGTTCAAAAGTGGTTTCTCTCACTAGATTAGAAGGATGCATTGTAATAGCCGTGGGAGGCATTGTATTTAAAATCCAATAACCTATGTGTTCATTGAGATAGAAAGAGTTTTTTGGAAGTTCAGTTCCGTAATGCTCCAATAAATAATGAGCTGTATTGTAACCTTCGCCATTATAGAATCTCTTGTGTTTTTTCTTAGAATCAATCAAGGTAGATATTTCTAAATATGATTCTACCGGTAATAAAATCAATAGTACAATAATAAGTTTAGGAGCAATTTTATGAATACGCTCAGGTAAATTGATCTTTGAGATTAATCCAACAAAAATGATTAATAAAAATGGAAATACCTGAATCAAATAATGTCCATTTACTTTTCCACTTATTAGGAACATAATGGCTTGTCCGAAAAGCATGCTGAGTAATAAATAGAAATTAAACCGATTCTCTTTAGGTCGAATGAATTTATATGCTAAACCACAAAATAACGCAACTACCAGAATAAGAGGTAAAGTTTTTAAAGTTTGTTTAGATGCGGCGCTATAAGCGATAGAAGCATCAATTACAGATGTTTTAATCAATGCTAATTGATCAGTGAAGATATAAGGAAGTAAACTTAAAATAATGGCTAGAATACTTCCAATGCTTAAAAAGACACCTTTCTTAATTCCAGATTTATTTAGTCCAGCATGTAGACAAACAAAAGCATTCACAAAGAAAATAGCATAAGCGAGATTAAGTCTAAAATTAATGGCTAAACCAAATAGAAAACCAGCTAGAATTAAGTTTTTAGTTGTGTGTTTTTTGGTTAAATAAATCAATCCTGCCACTAATGGAAGGGCTGCTAAATGCTCGGACATCACGCCCTGCATAGCGCCGAATAAACTCAATAAATAGATCGTTAAAAAGCCAACAAAAAAGCTAGCTTTTTTATCTAAATAGGCTCGACTTAATTTATATGAATAAAATGCTGTAAATGCAACCACTAAACTTCCGGCAGCGCGAATGGCTATCATGCTTTTTCCGAAAACAGCTATAATTCCGGCGAAAAAATAAAAAACCATAGGTGGTTTCAAATCCCAATATTTGGTATAAGGTAGATATCCATCAACTAAAGCTTGTCCCATCAATATAAAGGTGCTTTCGTCGTGATCTACATAATCCCGAAAAAAGAAGGGGAATCGAATTAAAAATGCTACAACAACAAAAATTAATAAGATTTGAAGCGAAGAAAGTTTAGCTATTCTGCTCCACATATTTTATCGCGTAAATACTAATAAGTCGTCGGTAGAAAGATTGTCGTCGTAAGCATAGCCCATTCCGTCAAATTTCTTTAAGTCATCTAATGAATTAGCTTTCGTTTTAGCGCAATATAAAGCCATTTCACCTCTCGCTTTTTTGAAATAAACGGTGATTTGTTTTAACTCACCATTTCTGAAGTCTTTAAACTTAACATCAATCCATTTTCCTTTCATTTTATCTCTATCTAAAACAGAAATATATTCTTTACTCGAAAGGTCTAATAGAAGTTCATCATCATCAATTTGATCATTCACATAAGAAGCAATTTTGTCAGACCAAAATTCATATAGATTGTTGTTTTTGCCAACTTTTAGGTCAGTCCCCATTTCTAATCGATAGGGCATTACGGCATCTGTGATTCTTAAGGCGCCATACAATCCAGATAAAATAATTAGGTTTTCCTGGAAATACTTAATTTCATCTTTATTGAGTTGACTATCTCTCAAGCCTCTATAAACCTCACCGTCGAACATCCAAGCGGCAGGATAAACATTATCTCCTTTAGTTTGAGCTTTCCATGAGTGATTTCTTTCGTAGTTTAAAGCAGCTAAATCGCTCGATATTTTTTGTAAATTTTGAAGTTTACGAGGAGATTTCTTGCTCAAACTCTCCATGACAATTTTTGCATCTTCTAAGAACTTAGGCGTGCTAAGTTCGGTTGGGATTTTATATTCTTTTTCATTCAATCGCTTCGCTGGTGAAAGAAATATTTTCATGGTTTTAATTTTGGTTAAAGATAATCAACATCAAGCCTCAAAGCAAACTTATTCGATCATCTTATATTATATAAATATAGTAGGTTAACGTATTTATGGAATTTGATAATGTTTAAAACAATAAAAAAACCGCAACTCATAAAATTGCGGTTTTTATTATAATCAATTACTAATTAAACGTTATACATTTTCTCGTAATAATCATGTGCCATTCTATCAGAATCGAAGAAAGGAACAACTTCGGTCATAGCATCCATAACCTTCTTATACCATCCTTTTGAATCATCATAATACAATGGAACGATTTCCTCCTCTAATACTTTATACAAGTTATCTAAATCTTGTTGATCTTGCTCAAAAACAGGAAGCGTGTGATCTACAATTGGTAAAACAAATGAACAATCAGGGCACATTTCGTGGAATTCTCTAATCCAACCATCATTTGTAGATAGGTTTAAAGATCCATTCATAGCTGCTGTCATTCCACTTGTTCCTGAAGCTTCTCTAGTAACTCTTGGGTTATTTAACCAAATATCCGAACCATCTTTAAGTAACTTAGAAAGTGCTAATTCGTATCCAGCCAATACAGCCATATTTTTAAGTCCAAAGCTCATTTCCACCAATGAATCATACTGTCTGATAGCATTATAATCCATTGGATAAGGCTTACCAGCAAAAATAATTTGAACTGGTTTTTCAGGATTATTTAATAATTTCTCAAAACGAGCAAAATCTCTTGTAATTAAATCAGCGCGCTTATATCCCGCAAATCTTCTTGCCCAAACAATCGTTAGAACATCTTCGTCAAACCATTTACCTGTTTGATCCGCAACTTCTTTGAATAATTCTCTTTTAAGCTCCTTTTTGCGAGAAACTAAGTTCTTAGCATTCTTTTTAGCTCTTGCTTTTTCTAATCTATCATCTGCCCAATACAATTTGTTTTGAGAATTGGTAACATGATCGATTTCGCAAATACCTTCGTATTTTCCCCACATACCACGAGAAACTTCACCGTGTAATTTAGAAACTCCGTTGGCTTTTCTAGCTAAACGTAAAGCAACCAATGAATGGTTGAATTCATCGTCGTGAATACCAGAGATTGCTCTCACATCTTCTAATGACATACCATTGAAGAAGCCCATTTGATCTAAGTCGTGAATATTATGCTTTTCGTTTCCGGCCTCTTCAGGAGTATGCGTAGTGAAAACTAATTTCTCTCTTAATTTCTTCTGTCCCATTTTTGGTAACCAATGGAAAACAGCAGATAACGCATGAGCTTCGTTAAAGTGATATACTTCTGGATCGTAGTTTAACTCATCTAATAATTTAGCTCCACCAATTCCTAGTACCATACTTTGTGCGATTTTGGCCTTAGGATCAGAATCATATAATTTAAAGGTAGTAGATCTCGCCAGGAAGTCATTTTCTGGAACATCTGTACTTAATAAGAATAAAGGCACAGTTCCAAATTGCTTGGGATCTAAGTAATAAGCTTTCACCCAAACTGGATGACCAGCAATATTAATAGTGAACTTGATACCGGTGTCTTGTAAGAAATGATAAATCTTTTCTTGGAACAAAGCACCCATTTTTCTGTCCTCTTTTTTATATTGGTCATAATAGCCATACTTCCATAAAATACCAATTCCAATTAAGTTTTGTTTGGTATCATAAGCAGATCTCATGTGAGAACCCGCCAGGAAACCTAAACCTCCGGAATAAATTTTTAAACTTTGGTCGATACCGTATTCCATACAGAAATAAACAGATGACTTTTTATATTTCGGGTCGAATTTATACGGATGTTGAAATGCTTTAGGCAATTTACTCATGTTATTTGTATTAATAATATGCCGACAAAAGTAAGCTTTATTTAGCTAAAATAAAAACTAAGTGTACAAATAACACTTAATCATATAATGTTTTGTTAATTTTTTGCTTATTCATAGGAATCAGGGAGTTAAAATGCTTTTTATCATAGCTATATTTTAAGGTTTAGATACTTTAATTTTGTAATTTTGTGCTATGACACAAGTATTAACTTCAAAAGATTTTGTATCTGATCAGGACATCAAATGGTGCCCGGGTTGTGGAGATTATTCTATCCTAAAACAGATGCAAAGTGTTTTGCCTGAATTAGGCTTAGATAAAGAAGATATTGTTTTTATTTCAGGAATCGGATGTTCATCTCGTTTCCCTTATTATATGGATACCTATGGAATGCACAGTATTCACGGTAGGGCTCCAGCTGTGGCTTCGGGAACAAAAATCGCCAATCCAGATTTGCATGTTTGGGTGATTACGGGAGATGGTGACAGTTTATCGATTGGTGGAAATCATTTTATACATGCTTTCCGTAGAAATATGGATTTCAATATTTTATTGTTTAATAATGAGATTTATGGTTTAACAAAGGGCCAGTATTCGCCGACATCAACCCAAGGTCTTAAGACAAAATCCTCACCTTATGGATCATTGGATTACCCTTTTAATCCTCTAGGTGTGGCTTTAGGTGCAGATGCTACTTTTGTGGCTCGTTCTATGGATAGAGATCCTGTGCACTTGAGAGAAATGATGCGTCGTACGGCAGATCACAAAGGAACTTCGCTTTTAGAGGTTTATCAAAACTGTCCCATTTTCAACGATGGAATTTTTGAGGAATTCACCGATAAAAAGAAAAGATCTACCAACGCTATTTATGTAGAACATGATCAGCCTATGGTTTTTGGAGCGGAAGATGAGTTAGGTTTAGTATTGGATGGAACCACAGCTCGGGTTGTTAAATATAAGGAATTAGGCATGAGTGCTGATGATCTATGGATTCATGATGAACAAGATATTACTAAAGCTCAAATTTTGAGTCATTTATTTGATGATCCCAAAGAAACTGAATTCCCTCGACCTTTTGGCGTGCTGTATTCAATCGAAAGACCAACTTATGAAGAGTTGTTGTTTGAGCAATTGAATCATGTTATGGAATCGAATCCGTCGCCTAAATTAGATGATATTCTTGCTGGTAAGAACACTTGGCAAGTGAATTAAGATAATTTTAATTGTATATTCAAATCTCATGGTATCTAGCATATCATGAGATTTTTTTTTGTCTTAATTTAAATATCTGTGTTATACTTAAATGGATTTAATCTCTATAAAATTAAATGTTTTTTATGTTAAAGAATTATATATCATAGGCTAACATTTAACCGAATAAAAATATCATTATAGTATAGTAATTCGAAAATTTATTTTTATTAAATAATTTATGAGCCTAGTCATAAACATGAATTTTAGAAACAATTTAAATTACAGATTTACAACAGTTTTTATGTGTAGTTTTACATAAAATCTTATTTATATTAACTATTTTTAACTAAAATAAAAAATCTATTTCTATGAAGAGGATTTTTAGTTTTAGTTTAATGTTGGCCTTTGGATGTGCAATAGCACAATTCAATATTTCAGCTGAGTTACGACCTCGCTTTGAATACAGACACGGTTATAAAACCTTAATGCCTGATGACGTAAAAGCAGCTTCTTTTGTGTCGCAAAGAACGAGATTGAACACACAATATGTTCAAGAGAACTTAGAATTGTATTTGAGTTTGCAAGATGTGCGTGTTTGGGGTGATGTACCACAGTTAAATACTTCTGACAAAAACGGGTCTATGATTCATCAGGCTTGGGGTAAATTCAAGTTTGGAGAAGCTTCTTCTATCAAATTAGGTCGTCAAGTAATTTCTTATGACGATCACAGGTTCTTTGGAGATGTAGGTTGGACACAACAGGCGAGAAGTCATGATGCTGCTCTATATGCATATGGTAGAAATGCTTTTAAATTAGATTTAGGTTTAGCATATAATCAAAGTTCGGAAGCTCTTTTTGGGAATGATCTATTTACGCCAAATACTTATAAATCCTTGCAATATATTTGGATGCATAAGGATTGGGCTAATTTCTCAGGGAGTTTATTGTTTGCCAACACAGGATGGCAGCATTTGGATGCCACGACCGCAGATAACAATGAAACTCGTTTTAATCAAACCATTGGAACGCATTTAAAATATGGTCAAAATGCTTTTGCTTTGAGAGGGAACGCCTATTATCAGTTTGGGAAAGATGTTTTTGATAATGATTTAAATGCATATTTATTAGGTTTAGAAATAGATTATAAATTCACAGATCG
>CAZKJO010000005.1:9490-44889 GCA_964553105.1 uncultured Weeksellaceae bacterium
ATGCTTTCACCCCATTTTTTGGTACTAACCATAAATTTAACGGTTGGATGGATTATTTCTATGTCGGAAATCATACCAATTCGGTAGGATTAGTTAATCTGCAAATCAATGGGAATTTTAAAATTCAAGATAAATCAATGATACAAATGGCTGCACATCATTTTATGACGGCTGCAGACTTTGAAGAGAATACCTTGGGGACTGAATTAGATTTATCTTTTAATCATCAGATTCAGAAAGATGTGAATTTACAAGTGGGCTATTCACATATGTTCCCTACGGAAGGATTGGAGTTGTTAAAAGGAAATGATGATAGAAATATAAACAATTGGGCTTGGGTAATGGTTACCATTAATCCAACTTTGTTCACATCAAATAATAATCAATAAAAAATGCATTATGCGTTTTAAAAATTTTTTACCGGAAGATGTTAAATGGAGAAACGTTGCTATTATTTTATTAGCAACCACCGTGGGTTTAGGATTTTTTATGGCCAGAGAAGCTAAAATTTTCTCTTACCTATCAGATGATCCACAGGCTTGTGTGAATTGTCACGTGATGACTCCGGTTTATAATAGTTGGATGCATAGCTCACACAGAGAATGGGCAAGTTGTAATGATTGTCATGTGCCGCACAATAATCTTGTTAATCAATATTATTTCAAAGCAAAGGATGGTTTGTTCCACGCGTCAGTGTTTACGGCGAGAGCAGAACCAGATGTCATGTTTATGCGTGCAGCATCAGAAGAAGTAGTTCAAAATAATTGTATTCGATGTCACGTCCAGCAAGTCACACAGGTTAAATATGATGGTTATATAGAGGATCATTATAGTAATCGAACAGACAGACAGTGTTGGTCTTGTCACAAAGAAGTACCACATGGTAAAATCCATGGATTGACCACGATTAGGAATAATATTGCACCAATTCCAACAGATACAGATGGAACGGTAGTGCCTAAGTGGTTGAAAGCACAAATTAAAGAAAAAGCAAAAAACAAATAAGATGAAAAATTGGGTATTATTCATTATTACGGCAGTTGTTGTATTTCTATTAGGCTTGTTAGCTTCGAGCATTATCAATAGAAAAAGTGAGGCAAAGTATCAATATGTTCCAAAAGTGGACATAGCTAAAAACGAGCCTCGAAATGAGGTGTGGGGAGAAAATTACCCCGCAGAATATCAATCCTTCAAACAAACGAGAGATACCACATTCGCATCTTTGCATGGTGGAAGTCAAATGGTTGATATGTTAGAGGAAAATCCAAATTTCGTTGTTCTTTGGGCAGGTTATGCCTTTGCTAAAGATTATAATCAAGGTCGTGGGCACCAATATGCCATTGAAGATTTACATAATACTTTAAGAACTGAAGGACCAACAAGTGCCGAAGATGGATCAATGCCCGCTACCTGTTGGACTTGTAAAAGTCCTGACGTGCCAAGATTAATGAATGAAATCGGTATTGCAGAATTTTACAAAGGAACTTGGGCTTCAAAAGGTCACGAAGTAGTGAATCCTATTGGTTGTGCTGATTGTCATGATGAGAATTCTATGAAATTGAAAATTACACGTCCAGCTTTGGTAGAAGCATTTCAGGCTATGGGTAAAGATATAGACGATGCAACCCATAATGAAATGCGTTCTTTGGTGTGTGCTCAATGTCACGTTGAATATTATTTTGACAAAACCAGAGTTGAAGGTTCTTCCTTCGTTACTTTACCTTGGAAAGACGGGATGAAAGTAGAAGAGATGGAAGCATATTATGACAATATGGAATTTTCTGACTGGACACATAAATTGAGTAGAGCGCCTATGTTAAAAGCTCAACACCCTGATTATGAAATAGCCCAAATGGGAGTTCACGCCGATAGAGGAGTTTCTTGCGCTGATTGTCATATGCCTTATAAAAGTGAAGGTGGACAGAAATTTACCGATCACCACATTCAATCGCCTTTAAACAATGTTCAAAACGCTTGTCAGGTTTGTCACAGAGAAGAGGCTGGAAAGTTAGTGGAGAATGTTTATGAGCGTCAACGTAAGTCTTTAGAAGCAAGACAGAAATTAGAAGAGGCTTTAGTGAAATTACATATTGAAGCAAAAAAAGCATGGGATTTAGGTGCTACAGAGGAGCAAATGAAACCAGTTTTAATGGATATTCGTCATGCTCAATGGAGATGGGATTACGCAGCAGCTTCGCATGGTGGATCATTTCACGCTCCTGTAGAAATGGGAAGAGTTATTAGCGGTGGATTAAATCTTGCACAAGAAGGTAGAATTAAAGTAGCTCGCGTATTAGCAAATCTGGGTTATAATCAACCAGTTCCAATGCCAGACCTAAGCACCAAAGCGAAAGCTCAGCAGTATATAGGTCTTGATATGGAAAAATTACGCAGAGAAAAGGAAGCCTTTAAAAAGAATTTATTACCAAAATGGATGGAAACGGCTAAAAAGAGAGAAGCTCAATACGACAGTAAAAAAATCTCTAAAAATTAAAAAATAATCCATCATTTTATGAATAAGAAATGGTTTTAAGTGCTCTTAATGCCATTTTTTATGAAATCAATGTTTATGCAAACACTCAAAAGAATATTTTCTTCTTCAAGTTTAGCCTTAATCCTATTACTTGTTTTTGCCATTGCCATGGCGATCGCTACATTTATTGAAAATGACTTCGGAACGGAAGCCGCTTGGGTTGTTATCTACGATGCGTGGTGGTTTGAACTGGTCATGCTGGGATTGGCGTTTTGCTTTATAGCCAATATTTATAAATACCGTCTTCTTCGAAAGGAAAAATGGCCTATATTATTATTCCATTTGGCTTTTATCGTCATCTTATTAGGCGCTTCGATTACACGCTATTCATCTTATGGTGGAGTTATGAGAATACGCGAAGGTCAAAGTTCTAATATATTGATTTCTGATAAGAATTATTTAACCCTTAAAGTCGGCGTAGGTGATGATATTAAGGTTGTGCAAAAACCGATTAACTTTTCGAATCTTAAAAATAATGACTTTAGAATTGAGACAGAATATCAAGGAAATGATGTGGTTGTCACCTATAATGAGTTTATAGCTGATGCGATTGCAGAAGTGGTTGATGGTGCAGATGGTGGAAAGCCTTTGTTAGAATTGGTAATTACTGTAGGAGAGGGTAGAAATACTATTTATCTTGGAAAAGGTGAAGTTCAAAGAATTTCGGAAGATTTTACGATTGGTTTTAATGCAAATCAAGAAGGTATAGTTAATATTATAGAAAAAGATGGTGCTTTTACAATCGATTCCCCAGAGCCTCTCGATTTTTTTAAAATGCAAACGCAAGAAGCAGGAAAGCTTGAAGGAACCAATAATATTCCAATAACGCTAAGAACTCTTTACAGAAGTAAGGATGTATCTTTTGTGCCTTTAGCTTATTACCAAAAAGGAGATTTCGAAATTAAATCTGCTGCTGAGAAACCTAAAGATAACGATGCCGCAAAAGATGATGCTCTAATCGTGAATGTAAAATTAAATGAGACCACAGAAAAAGTAAATTTATTGTACCGACAAGGTTTTATTCCTATAGAAAACAATGTAACCATCGATGGAGTTCCTATTGAATTGTCATATGGCTCACAAGCAATTCATTTACCTTTTTCTATTCGATTAGAGGATTTTCAATTAGAAAGATATCCTGGTTCATCAAGTCCATCTTCGTATGCAAGTGAAGTTACCGTATTGGATGATGGTAAAGAAATGCCTCATAGAATTTATATGAACAATGTGCTGGATTATCGAGGTTATCGCTTTTTTCAAGCGAGTTATGATACAGATGAATTAGGAACTGTTCTCGCGGTAAATAAAGACATGTTGGGGACATGGGTTTCATATTTTGGATATTTTTTAATGACCATCGGTATGATTTTTACCTTTTTTGGGAAAGGTTCTCGCTTCCATATTGTTAATCGCAAGTTGAAACATTTAAAGAAAAATATAGCAACGATTCTACTTTTAACGCTTGCTTCTTATTCTGTTCAAGCACAAGCGTCTATTGATACGATGCGAACTGTTCCTGATGGTTTGATTAAAACACAAGTGGTTGACAAACAACACGCCGAGGCTTTTGGTAGATTGTTAGTGCAGGATTTAGATGGAAGGATTAAGCCAATAAATACGTTGGCTTCAGAATTTGTACGTAAAATTTCAAGAAAATCTAAATTTGAATATCCCACAGACGATGGCAATATAGAAATGGATGTAAATCAAGTTTTTCTTGCCATGCATATGTCTCCAAATATTTGGCAAAGAGTTCCCATTATTAAAGTGGATTTCAAGAAGATGGGAGATTTATTAGAAGGAGTAAAACCAGGAAAAAATGGTTTAATTTCTTTCACTGATTTATTGGCTGACGATGGTGCTTATATTTTAGCTGATGCAGCAGAATTGGCTAACATGAAAAAACCTGCCGAACGAAATGAGCAAGACAATGAAGTAATCAAGGTAGATGAACGTTTTAATATTTTGTATAATTTGTTGACAGGTAGTTACTTAAAGATATTCCCAAGAATGAATGATATAAACAATACGTGGTATAGTATTGCACATGATTTTGAGAATTTTACGGAAGAGAATGCAAATTTTGCCAAAAGCATTATTCCGAGTTATTTTAAGGATATCGCAATGGGTGATTATAATGCAGCTTATGAAAAGTTGGATTATATCATCACTTATCAAGAAGTCTTAGGAAAAGAAATTATTCCACCTCACGAAAGAATAGAGGCAGAATTATGGTACAATAATCTGAATCTGAATTTTTGGTTATTTCCTGTTTTGTTTGTGCTGGGATTTATCTTGTTAATCTTTGCAGTTGTGAGAATGTTTGTTCAGAAAGCTTGGGTAAATTACGTATGGAATGGATTAATTATCTTGACTTTAATTGCTCTCATCGTCTTCGCGGGAAATATTGCCTTACGTTGGTATGTGGCACAACACGCACCTTGGAGTAATGGTTATGAAATGTTGGTCTTCGTAGCACTGATGTTATTGTTTTCGGGTATGCTGACTTTCAGGAAATCTGATTTTGCTTTGCCTTTGGCTACTTTATTTTCTGGTGCTTTATTGTTTGTAAGTTACTTGGATTGGATTAATCCAGAAATCACGAATTTAATGCCTGTATTGAAATCCTATTGGTTGAAAATACATGTGGCAACTATCGTTAGTAGTTATGCACCTTTAGCATTATCGGCAGTCTTGGGGCTTATGGCATTATTGTTCTATATTTTTAAAACAGATAAAACTAAACATATAATTGATGTGAAAATTAGAGAATTAACATACATCAATGAAATGTCAATGACGATAGGTTTGTTTACCCTGAGTATAGGAACGTTTTTAGGTGGTGTATGGGCCAATGAATCTTGGGGTAGATATTGGGCTTGGGACCCAAAAGAGACTTGGGCATTAATTAGCATCATTGTTTATGCGATCGTATTGCACTTAAGATTTGTTCCCAAATTGAATAACAACTTTGTGTTGAGTGCTGCGAGCATGTTTGCTTTTTGGTCTATTATTATGACTTCTTTTGGAGTGAACTATTATTTATCTGGTTTGCACAGCTATGCGGCAGGTGACCCAATGCCAATTCCAACCTTTGTTTATTTTTTGGCTGCTTTTATGTTTATAATTGCAATTGTAGCCTACATCAGATATAAGCAATTCTCTCGCAAGAAACTCAGAAAATCATTGTAAGTTAATTAAATTAAATATTAAATCCCATGATAATCGTGGGATTTTTATTTATGAAATTTGAAATGTTCATTTAAAATAAATACTCCTACTCAATCGATTAAAGGTTTTCGGATAGAATTTTATTTAATATAAATCTAAAAATATTTTTCTCTTACCGAATGGAATATATTGCTACAAAACAGTATTCAATCGAAGGTTATCCCTAAGGATATGTCAATCATAATTTTTTTTTAAACAATGCTTCATTAGATTTGTATAAATTCTACAATCCAATGAAGCAATATTTTTATTTAGCGGTCGTGTTCGTGACCGTTTTCGCATGTAAGAAGGAAGCCGAACAAAAACCAATTGAAGAAATTTCAATGCCAGCCGGTATTAACGTGTCTTTAATGGATACAACCGTACGTCCACAAGATGATTTCTACAATTTTGTGAACGGAAATTGGATGAAAAACACAGAAATTCCTTCTGATAGAGGTAGATGGGGAAGTTTTGATCAATTAAGAGAGTATACGGACTCTATATCTTTAAAACTTTTAAATAAAACCTTAGCCGAAACCCATGAAGCTGGTTCGGACAGTCAAAAAGTAGCGGATTTGTTTAATTCAATTATGGATACGGTTGCTCGTGATAATGCTGGAATCGATCCACTTAAAAAAGATTTAGATGCCATCGAGAAAATTGCTAGTTTAGATGATGTTCAAACTTACTTAGAGAAGCAAACGGCTAAAGGACAAAATCCACTTTATTCTTTTTATGTAAGACCTCACACAAAAAACAGTAATAAGAATGCTGTTTATCTAGGTGGTCCAAGTTTAGGGATGAGCAGAGATTACTATCATAAAAATGATAAGGAATCAACAGCTAAGTTATTGGCGTACCAAAATTATTTAAAAAACATCTTTGGATACATTGGCGATGAAAATGCAGAGAAGTCAGCGCAAGAAACTTTAGAATTAGAGAAACAATTAGCTAATGATATTTGGAAGTTTGAGCAGTTAAGAGATGCTAACTTACAGTATAATCCTGTTGCAACTGCAGATTTAGCCAATCTTACTAATGCGGTAGATTTTAATAAATACTTTGACTTCTTAGGAGTTAAGACAGATACTGTAATTATCCGTGAGATTAATTATTACAAAAACTTATCTAAGGTCTTAACAGAACAAAATTTAGATAAAATTAAAAAATACCTAAAAGCAGACTTAGTAAATGGAAATGCTCAATATTTAAATAGAGATTTAGAGCAAATGCACTTTGATTTTTATGAGAAAGAATTAAAAGGTATCGACGAAATGCGTGCGAGAGATAAGCGTGCATTAGGTACGGTTAACTCAACCATAGGTCAAGCTTTCGGGAAAGTATATGTTGCTGAGTATTTCCCTGCTGAGGCAAAAGAAAAAGCAGAGGAAATGGTGAGATATGTTAGAAAGGCATTTCAGGATCATATCAATAGCAATACTTGGATGACCGATTCTACGAAGGTGAAAGCATTGGCTAAATTAGAGAAATTCAATGTTAAAATTGGATATCCAGATCAGTGGAAAGATTATTCTGGATTAACGATTAAAAGTCCTAAAGATGGTGGTTCATTGTATGAGAATATGAAGAATATTGCAGCTTGGCAATTTCAAGAGAATCTAGATAAGATTGGAAAAGATGTAGATAAATCGGAGTGGTTTATGCCTCCTCAAATGGTTAATGCTTACTACAGCCCATCATTTAATGAGATTGTATTCCCAGCAGCGATTTTACAACCACCTTTCTATAACTTTAAAGCTGATGCAGCAGTTAACTTTGGTGGAATGGGAGCAGTGATTGGACATGAGATTTCACATGGTTTTGATGACAGTGGGGCTAAATTCGATGGAGATGGAAACCTAAACAACTGGTGGTCTGAAACAGATAAGCAGCAATTCTCTGTTTTAGGAGATGCCTTGGTAGAGCAATATAGTTTATATGAGCCTTTAGAAGGAGTATTTGTAAACGGAAGATCTACTTTAGGTGAAAATATTGCCGATTTAGGAGGTGTAAATGTAGCTTATGATGGTTTACAATTATATTTAAAGGACAAAGGAATGCCGGATAATATAGACGGATTTACTCCGGACCAAAGATTCTTTATTTCTTGGGCAACTATTTGGAGAACTAAATCTAAAGATGAAGCTTTGAGAAATCAAGTTAAAACAGATTTCCATTCTCCTGGATATTTCCGTGCAATTGGACCTTTAGAAAATATCGATGCATTTTATAATGCGTTCCATGTGAAAAAAGGAGATAAAATGTATAAGCCAGAAGATCAACGAATCAAGATTTGGTAATATGCTAATCCCCAGATTATTTGGTTGGTTTTCTCGAAAGAAGAAGAAAAATGGTCCGGTCAAAACCACTTTTGACGCACTAAGGCATGATGATACCTTATATGTGGATGTTGGACTATATTATAATCAGGAGAAAGAATCATATGAAAATTGTATAATACTAAACCGGGTAAATTTGGCTGAATTTGAGGCTAAGTATGATAAGGATTTACCAATCATTATATTTGGGAATAACAAGAGCCATTTGAATAAGATGCATGATGAATTAGAAAATAGAGGCTTCACTAAAGTTTTTAATGTGGGACGTTTAGAGGATCTTAAAAAAGTTAAACAAGAATTAGAATGATAAAAATAAAGTATTTAATCTTCCTGCTAACAATGGTAGGAGTGTTGGCATGTAACGCCAAAAAAGAGTCTACTGTATCTGAAGAAAACTCGGTTGAGCTTGTTGAGGTTTCTCCGGGTGATGTTCCAAGTTTTAGCAATCCTGAATTTCAGAAGTTTGTTGATGTTTTCGATGAATATGTTGATGAGGGGATTGCTAAATACGAAAACAATGAGTTTTCTACAGATGAGGGTAAAAAGGCTTTAGCGAAATATCAAAAAAATATTAGTAAGTATATCCATAAGCTTGAAATAGAAAGGGAAAAAAAAGACGAAAAAGAGCAAATGATGCTTACTGAATATCTTGAAGCTAAAAAGCAAGAGATAGAAGAGAAGGCTAAAGTTCTTTTGGGAGAGTAAAAATTTAATAATAATTAATGGAAGGCTTTGATTAATAGAAATCAATTCATATCTTTGCCGTCCAATTTTTAAAAGAAAATCATGTACGCAATTGTAGAGATAGCAGGGCTTCAGTACAAAGTAAAGAAAGACCAACAGTTGTATGTTAATCGTTTACAGGGTAATGCAGGTGATTCAGTATCATTTGATAAAGTATTACTAACCGACAACGGAAGCATCACAGTAGGCGCCCCAGTTATAGAAGGTGCAGCAGTAGAAGTTAAAATTCTAGAGCACTTAAAAGGAGATAAAGTAGTTGTCTTCAAGAAGAAAAGAAGAAAAGGATACCGTAAGAAAAATGGTTTTAGACCATCTTTAACTAAGGTTGAGGTATTATCTATCCCAGGATCAGATTCTTCTAAATCAGCAGCTAAGTCTGAAAAGAAAGCTGAGCCAAAAGCAAAAGCTTCTTCTAAAAAGGACAAATTAACAGTAGTTGAAGGTATTGGACCAAAAGTTCAAGAGCTTTTAAATGAAAATGGAATTGTTACTTTTAGAGATTTAGCAAACACTTCAGTAGAGGCAATCAAAGCTATCTTGGAGCCAAAAGGTGGAATTTATGCATCAATGGATCCAGGTACATGGCCAGCACAAGCTGAAATGGCAGCAGATGGTAAAATGGACGAGCTAAAAGCTTGGCAAGATGAACTAGACGCTGGTAAATAATTAATTAATACTAAAAACTTAAAACAATGGCACATAAGAAAGGAGTCGGTAGTTCGAAAAACGGTCGTGATTCATTATCCAAGCGCCTTGGCGTAAAAATGTTCGGTGGTGAGATCTGTAAAGCAGGTAACATTATCGTAAGACAAAGAGGAACAAAACACCATCCAGGTGAGAATGTAGGAATGGGGAAAGACCATACTTTATTCGCTTTAACTGATGGTAGAATCGTTTTCACTAAAAAAGGAGAAAACAGATCATTTGTTTCAATTGAACCAATTAACTAAGAATTTATTTCATAGTAGATATAATATCAACCGTTTCAGAAATGAAACGGTTTTTTTATGCCCTAAATTCACCTGCCAAGGATTATTGAGCTAATTTGTAACATTTCTTTCAAAAGTACTACCAATACAACGTGAGCGAAGAATCAAATAAAATAGAATTCACCAAGCTGATAGAGGAGAATCAAGGGATTGTCCACAAGGTTTGTCGAATTTATACCGATGACGCTATGGCGCACAATGATCTCTTTCAGGAGATTGTTTTGCAATTGTGGAAATCTTATGATTCGTTCAAAGGAGATTCTAAGTTTAGTACTTGGATGTATCGTGTGGGAATTAATACAGCTATCACTTTATATCGTAAAAAGAGTAGAAAACCTAGAATCGATAGATTAGATGATCATCATTTCCATATTCATTCAGAAGAAAGAGATGAGAATGTTGAGTTTCAAATTCAGATGCTAAAAAAAGCAATCAACCAACTCAACGATATTGAAAGAGCTTTGGTTTTGTTGTATTTAGAGGAATTGCCTTATCGTGAAATTGCTGATACCATGGGAATTACCGAAGTCAATGCGCGAGTGAAAATGAATAGAATTAAGAAAAAATTGAAAGAAATGTTAAACCCCTATCGACCATGAATCAGGAATTTAGCTTGGATAGCCTGAAAAAGGCATGGAAAAGTCAGGTGGAAGAAAAAAAGTACTCCTCTGACGAAATTTTTAAAATGTTGAAGAGGAAATCTATTTCTTCCGTTAAATGGGTTTTTATCATCAGTTTGATTGAATTATTTTTGACCGTAATTGCTTATATCTTCATGTTCAGCAATTTTTCTATCACGGATTATCATGAGGAATTAATGAAAAGCATGGGCTATTGGGGGGTAGTTTATGAAATCCTTTCATTTTTTGTGTATGGTGTAACGTTTCTTTTTATTTATTTTTTCTTCAAAATCTACAAAAGTATCAAAGTACAATCCAGTATCAAAGACCTTTCACAAGACATTATCTCTTTTAGAAGATTGGTAAATTATTTTATTTATTTTAATCTTATCATGATTTTTGTCCTTATAGGGATTGCGATAGTTCCTATGCTTTCATCAAATCCCGAATTGGCTGATGTCGAATGGACTTCCAGCACTGGAATCGGAATTATTGTTGGAATGACCCTGACATTATTCGTCTTTATTGGTTTGAGTTGGTTGTATTATTATATCGTTTATGGAACTTTTCAAAGACGCCTTAAACGCAACCTAAGGGAACTTGACGCTTTAGATTAAATAGTTTTTTAACTTAGGGTATGAAAAAACTTGGAATTATTGGCTATGGTTGGTTGGGATCTAGAATTGCCAATCATCTCTCAAGTCAATTTGAAATTTATACTACCACCACAAATCCCGAAAAATTAGCTGATTTAAAATCCAAATCTATTCAAGTAAAGCTTGTTGAATTCCCCGACGAAAATAAAGCTCATCAAATTACTACTTGGGATGTGATTTCTAGCTTAGATGCAGTTATTATTACTATTCCATTTTCTTCGCGACAATCTTGCGCTAGCTCGTTATTTAATAAAATTCAAAATATTTCTGCATTTTTAGGAGATTATAAGGGGCTGCTTTTTATGATGAATTCCACTGGTGTTTATGATAAAGAGGAAAAAGAATACACCGAAGCCGATAAAGCAATTGATAAGGTAAGCAGCGAAAGATTATTTAAGACTAATTTCCCGCAAATCAATATTCTTAGATTAGCTGGATTAATGGGGGATGACAGATTGTTGAAGAATTATGACGTATCTAATTTAGATGCTCCAGTAAATCATGTGCACTACATTGATATTGCTCGTGTTATAGAATCAATGATAGAACTTGAGATGAATGCTAAACTGTACAATGTTGTTGCTCCTCAACATCCTTCTAAACAAGATGTAATCAACGCTCAAAATAATGAAGTATATGATGTAGAAAAAGAGGCAATTGGTAGAATTATTTCTTCAGCAAAATTAATTGAAGACTTAGGTTTTACTTTTAAATTTCCAGATCCTAGGGTTTTTCATTTATAGAAAAGGCTTAAATTAAAGTTTTAAAATTGATTCATCATTGATTTTTTTTCGTTTCAAGGGAAACCTTAAGAATATCGTATCCTATTCCCATTCCAAACCAAATATTACCATTTGATTCCCACCGGTATTCTCGTTGATTGTTTATGTGATCTACTCCAACATATATACCTGCGTTTACTCTGTGATACTCCAACATTAATCCAGTAAAAAAATTAAGAGTTCTAAATATCTCACTGAATCCTTATTGTCTCAACTTATATTATCTAAATTTTTAACGTGTAAATGAGTGGTTAGTCTAAGGGTTTCTCCTGTTTTCTGCCCAAAGCAACAATTAGAAATTAAAACGATACTAACTAAGTAAACTCGTTTTTTAAATATTTTCATAATAATTGAGCCTTATTCAATAAGCCTATAAAAAATTATAGATTAAATTAATAAAAATCAATTAACATAATGTATGGTGGGAGTTATATAAAATAAGTAGCCGCTATGAATGAAATATGTATTATAATCATTAAACATCATATATACGCCGATTTTACTAAAGTTAAAAGCCCTAAATGCATATAATTTCACATCTAAGGCTTTTGGTATCGCTTAAAAACTTTTATTTAAATAAAATAATTATTCCACTACAATAGGAAAAACTGCCATCATATCGGTTGCGCCACCAACAGAACTTCCAAAGTTGTTATTGGCTTGATCATTTACCTCTGTAGGTTGATGTTTTAACTCAATCTGAAGGTTTCCTGTACTGTTAGCTAAAGCTGTTATTCTCGTCTTAACACCAATTTTGGTACCATCATTTCGTGTAGATTCAGCAGCATCTGTTCTTTCTAATTCTATGCTTAAGGAGTTTGATTTAGCATATAAAAAGAAATGTTCCTCCACCGCCTCAAGGGTCTCATGTAGAATATTATGTTCATCTCCTTCATGGTCCTCGTTGTCGTTATGCTCTTCATGGTCTTCGTCATGTTCATGGTTGTCTTGACCATTCAATGCAATAATCTCGAAATTATAGGTTTGTCCGCTAGTTAAAACGATGGTTTCACCTAAATTATTCCCGGCCCTAAATACATATTGAACTGGATTTTCTCCATTTAGGTCGGTTCTCTCTATCACAAGTTCGTGAATTCCTTCGTGATCATGGATATGTTCGGGAATGTCATCATTGTTACAAGATGTGAATAAAATTGTAATTAATAATATGCGAAGTATGTTGTATTGTATTGATTTCATGATATTAAAGTCTTAAAAATTGTAAATAAATTGTAATTGAAATTGTCTTCCCATTTCATCTGCGTAGTATCTAAATCGATTTAAATAATTACGATAAGATGTATTGGAAATGTTGTTGATTTTTCCATTGATTTGCAATGGATGTTTAAAAAAGTTGACTGATATTCCGGCTTTTAGGCTCATTAAGAAATAAGAAGATGGCGGTGTGCTGATATCAACCAACTTGCTCACTTGTTCGCCATTTTCTAAAACATTGATGGTGAAATTATAATCTGCATAGCGATTTTGCTCTGCTACCCATTGTGAACTAAATGAAATATAAGGTTCAAGCTTGCTATTCCATGCATAGCTTAATTCTTGACTCCATTCAAATGGCGGCATCTGAATCAAAGCTAAATCATTTGTTTTATCATTCGCGTAGACATAAGAAAGTTTATTGTTCCAGTCTAACGAACGAGAAATATCTAAATCAACATCCACATCAACTCCATAAATTTCAGCATCTATTTGTTTGAACTTCCAAACTGGGAAAGCTCCTCGAATGGTGTATTCTGCACCCGATGGAATTTGGTAAATGTAGTCATGGATATAATTATAGTATCCTAAAATATTGAAGTTGAAACCACTTAATAAGGCAACTTTTTGATTATAATTTAATGTTATTTTATGTGCCTTTTCAGCATTTAAATTAACATCTCCTAGTTCAATCGAAACAGCCGAATGATGTAAACCTTCGCTAAACAATTCAGCTGGATTGGGTGGACGGTTGGCAAAAGCATAGTTCACAGAAAATTCACTATCATTGTTAGGCGTAAAACTAGCGCCCAAGCTTGCTGAAATATTGTGATAATCTAGTTTAAAGTGCGTTAACCATTCATTTCCAAAATCTCCTATGATGTTATTTGCATATAAATCATTATAATTCATAGAGTTCCAATAACGCTTAAAATAATACTTTCTGGTATCCATATGCATAAAATCATATCTCAAACCTGTATTAAATTTCCACTGAAAATTGGGACGAAAATTAGCCGAAACAAAAGCACCGGTTTTCCATTTATTAAAATCAGGAACTAAGCGCTTATTCTGAGTCTTAGGATCTGAATAATTTTTCTGAAAATTAAAATCTACACCCGTTTCAAGATTAAAATGATCTAAATTATCAATCGATAAATAGGCCTCCGCTGAATGAGTACTTAACTCAACATCCATGGATGGAATATCCGTTACTTCACCAATCCTAACATCATACTCTTGACGTTTATTAAATTGAAAAGCATATTGAGTTTCTAATTTTCCGAAATTTTGAAACCTCTTCTCATATTTTAATTTGGCCAAATGATGCTGCACATTTTGATACGGCTTTTCAATCTTGTAAGAAAAATCGTTAGAAACCCTAGGTTCTGGAGAATTTATAGCATCAGCTAAATCGTTTAGATTTCCTAAATGAGTTGCATGCATGATTCCTAAATCTGTTTCGAAGTAACTATAGGATAAACTTAATTTCTGTCTAAAATCTCCATAAGCTACTTCTGTTAAGAATGCTTTTTGCTCACTTCCGGTATTATTTAAATAATATTTTGGCGCCTTAAAATCTCCATGTCTCTTATAAGATGCTTGCGCTTGAAATCCCCAATTAGAATTAAATCCTTTCTGAATAGACGCATTTAAATTTCCACCTCTTCCATTTGCAATTCCAGTCATTGAAACTGTTCCTTGAATGGTGTCTGTTTTTGGAAGTTTAGGTAAATCTGTAATTACAATTCCTCCAATTGCATCACCACCATAGCGTAGGGCAGAGGCTCCCTTTAGAATTCTAATATCATCAAAGGAATTTAAATCCATATTCGGAGCATGTTCCACTCCCCATTCCATATCTTCTTGTCGCACTCCCTGATTCATCATAATAATTCTGCTACTATGCATACCATGAATCATAGGTTTAATGATGTTGTTTCCAGTTTCTAAACCAGAAACTCCACTTACTGATTTAAGTAAATACCCAATGGTTTCAACACTGTTTTTATTAATTTCCTCTTTGTGAATATGCGTTTCATCTTGCGTATCAACCGCTCGTTTTTGAAACCCTTTAGCCTCAATACTTTCTAGTTGAATGATATGATGTTCTAAGAACCAAGAGACAGATTTATTTTGTTTTAAGGTAAGTATCTCTCGTAATGGTTCGCATTCTTCGTGCGTAACCAATACTTCATAATCACCTGGACATAAACCTTCAAAAGAGAAATATCCATTCTCGTCGGTGAGTTGATTTAAATTTAAAGCTGTAATACTAACTGAAGCTTTGTCTAATGGTTGATTGTTATGAAAATCAATGATTTGACCTTCAAACTTTAAGTCACAATTTTGTGCATTCACCAATGCTATGGCACTCATAGCCAAGCAGGTTAAATATATTTTCATTAAATAATTTTTGAATTGTAATTATCAGGCTATTAAAGGTTTAATGCCTGTTGAATTAATGATATAATTTAAATTCAAAGATGTATATAGCGAATGGCTATAAGCATTGAATTAACTTAAGAAATTCGATATGTACAATTCAATTGTGGTGGTGCTCTTAGATTAAAGTGAAAAGCTAAAACGGATGAAACTAATTCATTCTTAGTTTCAATTATTTCTTTAGAGATGAGTTCATTTCCTACACAATGGGTAATTTCAAAGGATTCTGGGTTTAAAAAATTACCTTGCCCAAAACTCAAAAGATTGATGTAAGTACAATCGTCTAAAGCGTTTTTAGTCGCCTCTTGATGATCTAAACTATGTGCATAGAAGTGTATAGGGGTAATACTGAGAAAGTAGAACCCTATAAAAACACTCAGTAAGATTGTTTTCAAAAATTGCACGCCGTAAAATTAGAAAATTTTAGCGAGTAGAAAATTTATATTTGTAGTTTTTAAAATTATTTAACAACTCCTTTTCTTTTGATTTCGGCATCCGTCTATAAATATCTCCTTTTTCTTCTAAAGCTGGAAAAACTGTTTTTTCTTTTATCAATTCAATGCTTTCTAGGAGCATATCGATCTCCATGCGATATTGTCTGTAAGCAAGTGAATGAAAAGTGTCATTATCAGAGATTTGAACTATTTTACGGTCGATCATATAACCAGCATCGGCCTTTTCGTTTACGTAGTGAGATGTAACACCAATCGGTTTGTCATTAAAAATAGCCCATTTAAGAGCATCTAATCCGCGCACTTCTGGCAAATAAGCAGGATGTGAATTGATTAATTTGTGATTTAAAACCAACTCTGCCGGTAGAATACCTGCGCCTGCAATTAAAATAGCCTCTGGTTTATCCTCATTGAAGAAATCGTTCAGATCGGTTATTTCAACTTTTTGAAATTGATAACCAAAATTAGCGGCTAATTGCTCTGGGTAAATATCGTGACAATCACTCGGACGATGAGAATAAATCGGTTTAAAAGGCTTTTCTCTTTTCACAAATGGCAAAGCATAAAGCTTCACATCTTGATATCCTTTGGCTTTTAATCCGAAAACTACATCTTGTGTTTTTCTATGGGGATGGTCATAAGTAATGACCGCAATTTTATCCCTTTTCATTATTTAGATTGCCCGATAATTATGGTTGAATGCGCTGGAATTTCCAATCCTCTTTCAGAAACATTATTATCTGTAGAATCAATTAAATTGGTTTTGATATTCAAACCATTTAATGAAATTTCTGATACATATTGAGAATGCTTCGAATAATTTTGTAAAACAGCAATAAGGTTATCATTTTTCTTAATAATAAAATGTAATCCTTGATTTTCAGCCTTTAATACTTCAAGCTCAGCTCTCTCTCCATTATTCCAAAGAGCAGGGTTGTTTTTATAAACCGAGATTAAATTTGTGAAATAATCTGCATATTCATAATTACCCCAATCGATTGGGTCTTTTTCAAAAAACTCTAGTTGTTTTTTAAATCCTGCTTCCTGACCACTGTAAATTAAAGGCATTCCACCCATAACGTAGGTTAGAACGTTGTAATTCTTTAAATTTAATCCAAACTTATCGCTTTCTAAATAATTCCAAGAGTTCTCGTCATGATTCGTTGTGAAATACATGATGATATCATCTGCTTTATATTTTTTATTTCTTTCTTGTACATAGTTGATTATCGCATTAAAACTTTTATTATTATCAGCAATATCTATCATTAAATCTTTTAATGGCCAACCATATGTCATGTTAAATGCTTGATGTAATTCTGGTTCTGCACCTTCAGCTAACATAAATACAGGCTTAATTTCCTCTAATTTTTTTCTTGTATCAATCCAAAAATCCATTGGGACCATTTCTGCTACATCACATCTAAATCCATCGATGTTTGCTTCTTTAACCCAAAACATCATGGCGTCTTGCATAGCTGCACGCATATCTTGGTTATCATAATTTAAGTCAGCCACATCCAACCAATCTGTTCCAATCGTTGGAATAGGAGCATTTCCTAAGCTGTCCTTAGTGTAATAATCTAAATTTTCTTTAATCCAAACATTGTCTGGCGATGAATGATTAGCAACCCAATCTATAATAACTTTCATATCTAAACCATGTGCCTTATCAACCAAAGCCTTAAAGTCATCCATATTCCCGAATTCAGGGTTGACAGCTTTATAATCCTTTACGGCATAATAGCTACCCAGACTTCCTTTTCTATTTTTCTCTCCAATCGGATGGATGGGCATCAGCCAAATGATGTCAATTCCCATGTCTTTTAAGCGCTGTAAATCTTCGGTTACAGCATTAAAACTTCCCTCTTCTGAATACTGACGAATATTTACTTCATAAATCACAGCATTTTTAGCCCAGTCTGGCTGTTGAATTTGTAAGTTTTCTACCACGGTGGAATCTTTTTCTTGATCTTGAATTATAACTTCTGCTTCATGCTTCTGACATGCAGTAAAAAGCGTTGTGAGTGAGATAAGAGAAAGGGTGAGTGCCTGTTTGATCATTATATTGGAGTTTTATTTTTGATTGGTTACAAATATAGCAGAAACCTTGCCTAATAACAAATGAAGAAAAATTTAAATTTTTAATCTAAAGTATGTTCCTTTTGCTTATAAAACTTGGGCATCGTCTTCCATAAATACACATCTAGAAGACATTTCACCCTAGCTAAATACTCTCTAATATGTGTTTTAATAGAGTTATTAATTCTAACAGCCTGTGCATTATATCCTATGGCGTTCATGTCATGATGTTTTGCTATGAATAAGGCGCGTTCATTATGAAATGGCTGCGAAACAATGATGATATCCTTTTGTCCAAATACTTCCTTAGCTCTAATGACGGAGTCTAAGGTGCTAAATCCGGCAAAGTCCTCAACTATAGCGCTTTCTGGAACTCCTAGATGTATGAGGTAATTTTTCATATCTCGAGTTTCATTATATTCCATTACGCTGTTATCACCAGAAACTATGATGAAACTAACTTTATCTTCATCATAGAGTCTTTTAACGGCTTCCATTCTATATTTAAAAAAGCGATTTATTCCACCACCAACAACATACTTAGAAGTACCTAATACAAGTGCTGTTTTGGTAGGCTCAATCGTTTGAATATCATTGGTGATTTGATCTCGAGTAGAATAGCTAATATACTCATAGCTGCCTACTAAAATTATTAATAGTATCACCAGAGCAGTAAAGAAAGTAATGCTTAAGTACTTCAGAAAAGCTTTAATCTTCTTCGTCATTATCTAAATCAACGTTTTTAAGAATGTTTTCGTCTATCTGCTTACTAGCTTTTGCACCTAATTTTTTAAGCTTTTGAATATTCTTAAATAAATTTCTATTTCCAGTGAGTTTTTTCATTGCGGAATCATAGGAACCTTTAGCTGTATCCATTTGATTTCCAACTTTAACCAACTCATTTAATAAATTAGCGAAGGTATCGTATAACAAACCAGCCTGTGTGGCAATGTCAATAGCATTTTTCTTCTGTTTCTCATTTTGCCATAGGGTATCAATTGTTCTTAAGACTGCCAATAGAGTAGTGGGAGTAACCAAAATAATATTTTTCTCAAAAGCATCGCGATAGATTGAAGGCGAAGTCTGAGAGGCAAGCGCAAAGGCACTTTCTATAGGAATAAACAGCATCACAAAATCCAAAGAGTCCATTTCGTAGAGTTTGTGGTAATTCTTGCTACTTAATTGATCGATGTGACGCTCAATTGATCTGTAATGCATTTTCTGCCACTGTGCTCGCTCATCATTTTCACTTGAGTTAACATACTTTTCATAGGCTATTAATGAAACTTTGGAATCAATGATGATCTTCTTATTGCCTGGGAGATGTATAACCACATCGGGTAAAACTCTTTTCCCATCTTCTGTCTGAAATGATTGTTGCACAAAATATTCTTGGTCTTTTTGTAATCCAGATTTCTCCAATACAGATTCAAGGATCATCTCTCCCCAGTTTCCTTGAGTTTTAGATTCACCTTTTAAGGCACGTGTCAAATTATTTGCTTCTTTAGACATTTGCTCGTTGAGTTCTTTGAGTCCAATAATTTGTTGACGAAGTTTTGCGCCATGCTCAATACTTTCTTTGTGCGTATTCTCAACTCGTTTTTCAAATCCTTGAATTCTTTCTTGCAAAGGATGTAAAAGAACGCTTAAGTTTTCTTGGTTTTGTTTGGCGAACTTTTCTGATTTCTCATCTAAAATCCTTTGCGCTAAATTTTCAAATTCTGAACTGAATCTTTTATTTAATTCTTCTAACTGAACTCGTTCTTCATTTAATTTTTTAGTTAAATTTTGATTTTCGGAATTCGCTTTGGTCAAAGATATTTGCAAGTCATTCCTAAGTAATTCATTTTCGTAGCGCTGGTTGTTAAGTTTTATAATTTCCGTCTTGAACTCCTCAATTCTGTTCTCAAGACTTTCTTTTAGGGTAGACAAAGAAGTGATGTCTTGCGCCATCAACGAATTATCTTTTTGTAATCTTTCAATGGTAGCATTTAGGTTAAATAATTGTTTCTCTGTTGCTTGTTTATATTCATTGTAAGTTTCTTTTAATAAATCTTCTCTATCTATTATTTGATTTAATCTTGAATTAAACTGATTCTTCAAAAAAATGAAGACCAAATAGATAACAACAATCATTAAAAGGATAACAATCAACAACATCCAAAAGGTATCGGCAAGATTCGGCATAAAAATTGTTAAAATAATGTAAAAATCAATCTAATTTACGACTATAATATGGATTTTATAATAGAAAACGGACAAATGCTAATAGCTTTTTTCCTTGGTATTGGTCTCGCTGCATCGGCGGGCTTTCGTGTGTTTCTTCCACTTTTTGCGCTAAGTTTAGCTGCTAAATTTGGATTTGATCTCAACGAGGAATGGGCTTGGGTAGGTAGCTGGACGGCTATCATTACCTTGGGCGTAGCAACTTTGGTAGAGATTGGAGCTTACTTTATACCTTGGATAGATAATCTTTTAGACTCTATTGCTATTCCTTTGGCAGGAATCGCGGGAACGATGCTGATGGCTTTGTCATTAGGCGATGCGAGTTCGGAAGTTATACAATGGGGATTGGCCATAATTGCAGGTGGAGGTACAGCAGCCGCGGTGAAAGGTACCGCAGCAAGTGCTCGTATGGCTTCTACGGCTACCACAGGTGGTACAGGGAACTTTGTCGTCTCTTCTACAGAAACGGCAGCAGCCGGTATATTGAGTGTCACTGCTATTGTTTTTCCAATCTTGGCATTTGTTTTAGTTTTAGTAGTTTTCTACTATATCTACAAAGGTTGGAAGTATATAGATAATAAAAGAAAAAGAGCTTCAAGTTAGTTTTAAGGCTCAATGCAAAATATAAACTCCGTATTATTTACGGAGTTTTTTTTGCTAAATACCTATTCTTTTTCCATTTGTGAATCAATAAAAGGAATTCTTGGAGCTAAAAAGTAACCGGTTAAACTTGCAAATAATATAGGTATAAAATGTCCAAAACCCGTTAATGTGGCTAGTAAGATAGTAGTACTCATGGGAGTACGTGTTACGCAAGCATTCACCGCAGCCATGCAACTTACAACAGCTAGTGATAGATTTATACTTGGCATCACTTGATGAAGAATAAGTCCTAACGTAGCTCCTACAAAGAATAGCGGAATAATAAAACCACCTCGCCAACCTGAAGTTACGGTGATGGATATCGCCATGATTTTAAAAACTAAAATGGCAAATAACATGGTTAATGAAAAATCGCCCTGCAGAAGTTCATTAATCTCATAGTGACCAAAATATCGCGTTATAGGAAAATAAAAAGCTATAATACCAAGTAGAATTCCACCAATTAAAGTTTTAATATAAATAGGGATAGGTCTTTTATCGAAAATTAGTTTAAAAAATTTTGTAGAAAAAATAAACACCCATCCTATGAATGCGCCAAGAATCGCAAAAACTACAGCATAGCCAAAATCAAATAAGCCTGAATATTTATAAGTTGATAATTCCCAAGTGGGTCCCAAGCCTAATTGAATAATTAAGGCAAAGATCAAATAACTGAATGAACTAGCCACAAACGCAGGTATAATCGCTCTATAATATTGTACGGCATGCTTATGATGTAAGATTTCTAAAGAAAATAAGCTTCCACCCAACGGAGCACCAAATAATGCGGTAAATCCAGAAGCCATACCAGCAATGCTCATGGATCGTAGTTCTTCTCCCTTGAGTCTAAATAGTTTTCCTAACCAAGTTCCAGTAGACCCCGTTACTTGAACCAAAGGTGCTTCAGGACCTAGGCTTCCTCCTGCTGCGACACAAAATAAGGAGGAAAGCACCATAGATGGATTGTTCTTGGGGTTTAATTTTCCTTTGTTAAATCTTATGTTGTTTACAATTAAATTTAATTCTCCAGGATCACCAAAAAAGTGAATTACCAGTCCAGCTAGCAGACCGCAAATTGCCATAATTGGAATTACCACCCATCCAGTAAAAAATTCTAATTTATGAGTTAGAAACATAAGAAGAACCCAATACACGCCCGCAATTAAACCACCTAGCAATCCCAAAAATGCCCAAAGCAAGAAAGTTCGACTAAAAACGAAGGGGTTGTAGCGAATAGGTTGATCTAAAATATCCAAATACTTTACTATTTTCCTTCTTCGTTTTAGCTTCACAGGTTAGCTTTAATAGTTTTTTTGAATTTAGTTTACTTAATCTGATATATTTAGATAATATCTGCTTTAATCGTGAATAAACTCTTCTTTGTTATACTTAACTCCAGCAGGAATCCTAATGTTTAATCGATTTTCTGAAGGAACTATTGGACAGCTATAGTCGTAGTAATTATAAGCACAATAAGGTTGATAGGCTTTGTTGAAGTCGATAATAATTTTTTCTGAGTTTGTTTTACTCAAATCAATATACCTTCCTCCTGCATAGGTTTCTATATCATTTGTTTCATCATAAAAAGGTAAGAATAAATGATCTTTATATTCTTCCATATCTTTGATAGTCTGATTTTGATAAATCGTCAGACTATGACTTTTTCCATCTAATTTAAAGTTTGCTTTAGCATAAGCTAAATAAGTTTGTGTTTTACCCGATGAGGTAGGCATTTGAAATGGCTGAGCATCTGTAATTCTCTCGAAATCCGCTTCAACTCTATATTCAGGATTAATAGGAAAAAAGGGATGATATTTAAAATTCTCAAAGAATTTACCTCTTAGAGGTGTTTTCTCTTTGTCCAAATATTCTTTATTTAATTCTGCTTGAAACTCTTTGACTTCTTGCTTATGAGCTTCATTGTTCATAGGCTTGCAATTGCACAGTACAATTAAAAATATAATAAGATATTTCATCGAATTTTTAATTAAGACTTAAAGGTATTAATTAAGTCCATAAGAACTAATAATTAAGCAAAAAAAATGCCCGAATTTTCGGGCATTTAAGTTTTATCTATATAAAAGAATTATTTCTTGAAGAATCCTCCTAATAATTTAGATCCAAGATCCATGGCTTCATCCATGATACTACCATCTCCATTAGAATCTAACATTTGCTCAATCATGCTTAATTCTGTTCCATTGGTTTGTTGCATTCCACCTAATAGACCTCCTAACAATCCAGAAATACCATTTTGGTCGATATTGTTGGTTTGTTTTTCTTTTCCTAAGAAACCCATAACAATAGGAGCTAAGGTTGCAAGAATCTGCAATACGTTACCAGTAGATAAGCCTGATTGTTTACTAATGTTTTTCGCAACTTGATTTTGTTTATCACCGAAAACGTGACCTAAGATACCTAATCCATCAGCCATATTTCCGCTATTTAATAACCCATCGATATTGTTTAATACAGAGCCCGGATGCTCGTTTAGAGCCTTGTCTAAATTGGCTGCACCTTCTGGTGTCGAAGCGTTTTTATTCATTTGGCTTAATAGGAAAGGTAAAGCTAAAGAAACTGCAGATGAAACGCTTGAATCACTTGCGCCTGTTTGTTTACTTAATCCTCCAATTAATTGTTGTCCTACAGGACCTGATACTAAATCTAATAAATTCATAATAATATATTTTTAAGTTGTTATTTTATAGAAGTTTTTTCTTCCAGTACTTCTAAACTTTCTGGGTCGAGGAGAACATTTATATCTGCTCTCATCACTCTTTTTTCGTAGCATTTGCCTTGTAATTTTACATCTGCGGCAATACCATCTTTTGTTAATTTATATTGTCTTTTAGAAAACTGAATATTAAAACTTTGTGGACACTTGTTCATCACGTGTTCTTCAATAACGGGTTTAATAAAAGATTGAAAAACTTTTGCTTTTATATGTTTTCCTTCAATGCTTCTATAGCCAGGAAATAAGCTATCCAATTTTACTCTATCTACGCGATAAAACGGGTTGATCATCGTAAAACCATTTTGTTTCATCAATTGACCGAAATAAACGTATTCTATATCCTCATTTACAATATACCAATCCTTTGAGAGCTGACTTTCTAGCTCGCTTTCCATGCGTCTGTCGAAAAATGTATTGGTGGAAACCTTTCTAGATCTGTCTAGAAACATTCCTCTTTCAGCATCTTTTAATGCAATATAACCACCTTGATTACAAGATGTGGCTATGAGCAATAGAAGTATAGGAATTAAGAAATATCTCATAAGGAATTGGCAGAAATAAATTCATTCACACGGTCAATGAAATTCATTTCTTGTTCATTAATAACTTTATCACTATTGGCTAACTCATTCAATAAAGTCTGAAAATATTTTAATTTCTCAGGCGATAATGACTGAACCGCTTTAATAGCATCTTCTTTCTTAAAGTTTTCTAATTTATCTAGAAAACCAGTGTCCCAATCAAATTCTTCAACAATTGCTTCTAAAAACTCAACTTCTTTTTCGTGTATGTCATCGTCCGAACGAATTAACTCGTCCATGGCTTTAAGCATCGAAATTTTTTCTTCTTCTGTAAATATCATGTATTAAAATCTAAAGGTTTTCAAAATTAACAATTTAAATCGCAAAATACAATTTATTAGCTTCTATAAAGTTTGAACAATGAACTTACACTACTTTTCAAATTTTGTTCCAAGAGTGTATATTTGTAAAAACTATCAAGTTATGAGGAATCTTTTGTTTGCTTTATTGTTATTAGTGGTTGCCCTAGCGGTTTTGCCTCTCTTTTTACCTAAGTCTATGTATGTAGAAGAGGAGTATATATTAGATGCGCCAGTAGAAAAGGTATATAGTCACTTCAACGATTTGCGAAAATTCACCAAGTTTGATGCATGGGTACAAAAAGATTCTACCATATCTTTAGAATTTTCATCCCCTTCATATGGTGAGGAGGCTTATTTTTCTTGGAAAAGTAAGGATAGTGAGTTAGGCAATGGAAGTATGACCATTACCGAAACCAAGCCAAACGAATTCATTTATTATAATGTCAACTTCGACGATAAAGAAGGAAATCTTACCGAAGTGATATTTCAACGAATGGACGATGATAAAACTAGAGTTATTTGGTCTTTCGATAGTGCTGAGGTAGGTTATCCTTTTCAAGTTTATAATCTAATTATGAAAGGTTCAGTGAAGGCTAATTTGAAAAAAGGTTTAGAGAATTTAAATGCTATATTAAATAAACCTGTAGAACTTGATTATAGCAACCAAAATGTAGAAAAAGGAGGTTTTCAAATTGTAGAACAAGGTTCAAAGAAATTATTCGGAGTTATTCAGCAAACGAGTATTGCAGGAGAAGAAATGAACATGGCGATGAATGAGACTTTTGGCTTAGTGAAAAGTTATTTGGTGGATGCCAACGGATTAAGCGAAGAACAAATTGGAAAACCGGTAGTTCTATGGAAACAATTTGATATGGAAGCTGATAATGCTTTGTTCTATTGTGGATATATTTTTAATGAAGAAGTTCCGGAGTTAGATGATTTAGAATATGTGGACATACCAGAAGGTAAGTTTTTAACAACATTTCATAATGGTTCCTATGATTCACTGTATGTAACCTATAATAGACTGCGTAAATTTGCCTATGTTCAGCAGTTTGAATTGTCGAATGATACATTTAATGTTTACTTAAATGACCCTGAAAATACGGCAGAAGACGATCTTAAAACACAAGTTTTTATTCCTATTCTAGAGTGAGATTTTATTAATATAACAAATTTATACTAAACACTTTTATTTGCTTTATCAATGACTAATTATTACAATATACTTGGCTTAGAGTCAGATGCGGATATAAGTGAGATCAAAACAAATTATAGAAAATTATCTAAAAAATTTCATCCAGATTTAAATCCAAATGATGATTTTTTCGGTAAAATGTTTCTTCAGATTCAAGAAGCTTATGAAGTTTTGTCAGATGAGGAAACGAGAAGAAAATATGATCAAAAATTAAGAACCAATTTTAGTCCTTTTTCAGAGAAAACGAGCCATCAGCCAATGAATGAATATTTGCCGGTGATAGAGAACTTTTCTGTAGATAAGGATGCCGTGGCCCGATTTGAAGAATTTACGGTTACTTGGAAGGTTAAAAATGCAGATTTTATTCAAATTAGACCTTTAGGGATATTTAAGGAAGAAGGTTTTGAGAAATTTAAATTCAGCAAATTAAAAGGTAGATCAGTCAATCTGGTATTAATAGCCACTAATACAGACACTGGTTTGTCGGTTCGAAAACATATAGAATTAATAAATAAACGATGGAGACCAAGTATTACTGAAAACGACAAAATCATGGACGCAATTGTATTAGTTCTTAGAATACTAATGATTGCTATAGTTTTAATCTTTTTCATCATGTTGCTTTTCTTTGGAATAAGGGTAGTGGAGCCAGAAATTCCCTAAAACTACAGATATAAAAAAGCCATTGATTTCTCAATGGCTTCAACTTTTACTTTTATGAAAAGACTTTTACTTCGATTGAGTTATGGCAATTGGTGTGCCAAACTTTAATTTATATTGGTAGTAATTAAATGAGTTTAAAAAAAAAACCTCCGACGAATCGGAGGCTAAACTCAACTTTTATGAAAAGATTTACTTCTCATGCAACTTATTTGCAATACATGTGCCAATACTAAAGTGTCATGTGTTAAAGTTATTGTTAAAAGCACACTTATAGCTTTATTGCTATTGTTACGATATCTGCAATGCTAATTCAGGCTTAAAGGTCAATTTAAACATCAAGCAAAAATACTTTTTAATGATGTTGTTTTTCTTTTAAACTTGCGCAGACAATACGCATAAAATGAAAAACCCTCCAAAATTTCTAATGGAGGGTTCATTCAACTTTTATGAAAAGACTTTTACTTCGATGCAAATATAAGATAGAATATTAAATACTATGCTTGAATAAGAATCTTTAACATTAATTTAATCTGCACCTGAAAACTATTTAAAGTTTATATCCATTATCATTAATGAATTTCTCTGCAATTTCAGTTTTTAATTGGACAATGTTAGGGAATTCATTGTAACGAGTAAACCTCTTTAAACCGCTCAACATCATCTTTTGCATATCTCCATCTGCGAAAGAAATTATTCCTTCGGTAGCGTTTGATTTAATTTTCTCAACAGAATTAAACAACTGAACCTTAGCCATTTTTTCTACTAATTCAGCATGGCTAGATTTTTCATGAGCTAATTTTTCTGCGCGTAAGATTACGCTTTCTGCCATATAAATCTCAATTAAGATTTCTGACGCAGCTAAGATTAATTGTTGTTGGTGCTCTAATTCGGTTCCATATTTCTGTAGTGCCGCTCCGGAAACCATAAAGAATACCTTTTTAAGATTTTCCAAGATTTCTTTTTCTTGTGCCAAAGTTGCAGAATAATCTGGAATATCAAATGAAGGAATACTCATAAGCTCATCCTGAATATTGGTAGCCGGTGTCATTAAGTCAATTTGGCCTTTAAACGCACGTCTGATTAACATATCCACAGATAATAATCGGTTAATCTCGTTGGTACCTTCGTAGATTCTAGCAATTCTAGCATCACGCCAGGCTGCCTCCATCGGAACATCTTTAGAATAACCCATTCCACCAAAGATTTGAATCCCTTCGTCTGAACAGTCTTGTGCTGCCTCAGAAGCCCAAACCTTAAGAATAGAACATTCGATGGCGTATTCTTCTACACCTTTTAATTCAGCTTCTTGGTGGGATAAACCACTTGCTTTTAATTCTTCAATTTTATCTTGAATATCTTTTGCAGCACGATAAGATCCTGTTTCAGAAGTGAAAGCTGCAATAGCACGCTCTGCAATTTTCTTTTGAATTGCTCCAAACGAAGAAATAGCTACATCAAACTGCTTTCTTTCGTTAGCATATTCAATAGAATTAGTTAAGATTCTTCTCTGCGCATCTAAACATGCAGCAGCTAATTTAATACGACCAATATTCAGTGCATTCATAGCGATTTTGAAACCACCATTTCTTTCTCCTAATAAATTCTCAACAGGAACTTTTACATCGCTTAAGAAAATTTGACGAGTAGAAGAGGAGTGAATACCTAACTTTGGTTCTTCTTCACCTAACTTAAATCCTTCCCCAGCCTCATCTTTTTCTACGATAAATGCAGTAATGTTTTTGTCATCTTCAATTCTTGCAAAAACAATGAATACCTTAGCAAAACCAGCATTGGTAATCCACATTTTTTGACCATTCAAGATGTAGTGTTTGCCGTCTTCTGAAAGAGTCGCTGTAGTTTTACCTGAATTAGCATCAGATCCAGCGCCAGGTTCTGTTAAGGCATAAGAACCAAACCATTGACCAGTAGCTAACTTAGGTAAGTACTTTTTCTTTTGATCTTCTGTACCATAAAGTACGATTGGCATTGTACCTATACCGGTGTGTGCACCATAGGCCGTAGCCAAAGATCCGGTAGCACCCGAAACATAATCACACGCAAGCATGGTATCAACGAATCCCATTCCCATTCCTTCGTATTCTTCTGGAACACTGATGCTCAAGATTCCCATTTCACCTAATTGCGTCATAAGATTTTCGATTAACTTGTAATCTTTCTCTTCGATTTGAGGTTTTTTAGGCCATACTTCGCGATCGATAAATTCCTTGATACTATCGCGCATCATTTTTTGTTCTTCACTGAAATCCTCTGGCGTGAAAATTTCATTAAATGGGGTTTCCTTCACTAAGAAAGACCCACCGATTAGTTTTGATTTATTATCTGACATTTTTTTTGATATTTTAAATTTAATTAGCGTCGAAATTTTAGACTGTTACGTGTTATTTTAATATTTAAAGAGAAAAGAATAAAGAGCATAGAGAAAAGAAGGTTTACAATTTATTTTTAAGCTGTTTGCTTTCTTTCAAAAGAGCTTATCATTTTTTGAATTTCAATTATTTCTTTCTGCATATTTAAAAACAAAGATTTATTAATATAATCAATTTCCTTAGCATAAATTATTTGAGATTCTATCTCATATAAAGACCCAATTGCATAATGTCGAAATTTGCTAAAATCTAAATTTGAACTTCTTCCTGAGCCTTCTGCTATATTAGAATGAACTGATACAGCTGCCCTACGCATCTGTGACGTCAAAGCAAACTTTTCTTCTGTTGGGAATTCTTGTGTTACTTTGTAAATCTCAACTGAGAGCTTTAAAGCTCTTTTCCAAATCTCTAAATGCCTGAAATTATGCCTTGACTTTAACAAATTAAGTCTTTAATCTTTATTCTTTTCTCTCTAATCTATCTATAGTCTCTCAAAAATACTTGCGGCTCCTTGTCCTGTACCTACGCACATAGTTACCATTCCGTATTTTTTGTCTCGTTTTTTAAGTTCTTCTAAGATTTGTACTGTCAATTTAGTTCCTGTACATCCAAGTGGGTGACCTAAAGCGATAGCCCCACCATTAACGTTTACGATTTCTTGGTTTAAATCAAGTCCTCTAATTACGGCTAATGATTGAGAAGCGAATGCTTCGTTTAATTCAATTAAATCCATGTCACTTTGCTTAAGCCCAGCTTGTTCTAAAGCTTTTGGAATAGCATACAATGGACCGATTCCCATAATTCTAGGTGGAACTCCTACGGTAGCATAAGAAACTAATCTTGCAACTGGCTCGAGGTTTAATTCTTTCACCATTTCTTCTGACATTACTAAAACAAAAGCAGCTCCATCACTCATTTGTGAAGAGTTACCTGCCGTAACGCTTCCGCCATTGGCGAAAACGGGTCTTAGTTTGGCCAAAACTTCTTTTGAAGTATCAGCGCGTGGTCCTTCGTCTGTATCGAATGTGTATTTTTTAGTTTGAACTTTTTCTTTAGCATCTAAAAAATTATGTTCAACTTCTAAAGGAACAATCTGGTCCTTAAATAAACCTTTTGCATTAGCATTTAAAGCTTTTTGATGCGAGTTGTAAGCAAACTCATCTTGATCCTCACGATTTACTTTATATTCATTGGCAACCGCCTCAGCAGTTAAACCCATACCCCAATAATAATCGGCGTGAGCTTTAGAAATATCCGTTTCTGGAATTGGCTTATATCCTCCCATTGGAATATAAGACATAGATTCTGCACCACCTGCGATGATACAGTCAGCCATTCCTGTACGGATTTTAGCTGCGGCCAAAGCGATAGATTCAGATCCAGATGCACAGTATCTATTAATTGTTACTCCAGGAACTTTGTCTGTATCTAATCCCATCAAAGAGATTAAACGCGCCATGTTTAAACCTTGTTCTGCTTCTGGCATTGCGCAACCTACAATTAGGTCGTCAACACGAGTTGGATCCAAATTAGGAACCTGTTTCATTAAATGTTTTAATACCGATGCTGCCATGTCATCAGGACGTGTAAAGCGTAAACTTCCTTTCGGGGCTTTACCTACAGCTGTTCGATATCCTGTTACTATATATGCTTGTTTCATTTTTTAATTTTTTAAATAAGTAGATGAATTAAATTCTCGTACTAATCTTAGTTTCTTAGAGGTTTTCCTTTTGTTAACATGTGCTGAATTCTTTCTAAAGTCTTGCGTTCACCACAAAGTGATAAGAAAGCTTCGCGCTCTAAGTCAAGTAGGTACTGCTCTGATACTAATGATTCCTCTGATAGATTACCCCCAGACATTACATATCCTAATTTATTAGCAATTAATTGATCGTGTTCTGAAATATAATTTCCAGCCGCCATTTGGTCAGATCCTACATAGAACATTCCCATGGCATTATTGCCTAAAACCCTAACTTTTTCTTGAATTGGTTTTGTATAACCTGCATCCGACATTAAAATTACATGCTTCTTAGCTTCTGCAATCTGTCTGTCTTTGTTCATTACAATCACATCCTGATCTCTTAAGAAACCAAAGTTTTTAGCCTCGTGCGCAGAAGTAGCCACTTTAGCCATAGCTATATTTAAGTAAGCTTCTCTTAGGTGATTTGTTTTAACATCATCTTTCAATAAATGTAATCCAGCTCGGCGAACCATTTCTTTGGTTCCACCACCACCAGGAATTACACCAACACCAACTTCTACTAATCCCATATAAGTTTCGGCAGCAGCTACGATTTTGTCTGCATGAAGTGAAATTTCACAACCTCCACCTAAAGACATTCCGTGTGGTGCAACTACAACAGGAATACTACTATAACGAACTTTCATCATAGTATCTTGGAAAGTTTTAATCGCCATATTTAATTCAAACCAATCTTGCTCTGCAGCCATCATCATAATCATCGCCAAGTTAGCTCCCACAGAGAAGTTATCCGCTTGGTTACCGATTACTAAACCTTTGTAATCTTTTTCTGCTAAATCGATTGCTTTTTGAATTCCTTGAATAACACCACCACCAATAGAGTTCATTTTTGAACGGAACTCTAAGTTAATAACACCATCACCTAAATCCTCAATAACAGCCTCGGCATTCTTCCAAACTTCTTTGGTTTTTCTAATATTATCTAAGATAATGAATGCACCTTGTCCAGGAATTTCTTTGAATCCTTTGCTTTCAATATCATAGAATTCTTTGTTGCCTTGATCATTTATTTGATAGAAAGAAGTAACGCCTGAAGAAAGCATATCTTTTACCCAAGCAGCAACTTTATAGCCTTCGTTTTCTATAAGTTCAACGCCTTTCTCAACGCCTACCATGTTCCAAGTTTCGAAAGGGCCATATTTCCAAGCGTAACCTGTTCTCATTCCATCATCTATACTGTATAGATTGTCAGAAATCTCAGGAACACGTTGAGAAACATAAGCAAATAAAGAAGCAAAGTGCTTTCTAATTAAATCTCCATGTTTTGTTTTATCTGCTAAAAGAACTCCTAATTGATTCTTTGTTCCTCCAGCTTGTTTAGCTCTTCCAATTACATCTAATTGATTGCGCTCTAGTGGACGATACTCTAACTTTTCTAAATCTAATGCAAATCTATTGGTGGATCCGTCTTTAGCTTTTTCTTTGTAGTAGAAACCTTTACCTGTTTTATCTCCTAAGAATTTATTTTCTAAAAGGAAATTTAAAACTTTAGAATCTTTAAGGTTTTTAACCATCTCGTCCCCTTCAGTATTCTGCTGTAAACCTTTGGTAACATTGGCAGCTGTATCTAAACCAACCAAATCTGCTAATTTGAATGTTCCAGTCTTTGGACGACCTAAAATACTACCTGTTAGGGTATCTGTTTCCTCAATGGTTAAACCTAATTCTTGACCAAGTTCCATTACTTTAGCCATAGAATAAACCCCTACACGGTTTCCAATGAAACCTGGTGTGTCTTTCGCTAAAACAGGTTGTTTACCTAAAAATAAGCTAGAATAATGTTCAAAGAAAGAAATTACCTCTGGTGAAGTTTTAGGTCCAGGAATAATTTCAAATAATCTTAAATATCTCGGAGGATTGAAGAAGTGAGTACCACAGAAGTGTTTTTGGAAATCTTCGCCTCTTCCTTCAGACATCATATGAATAGGAATACCCGAAGTATTAGAAGTAACTAAAGTTCCTGGTTTTCTAAGTTTCTCTACCTTGTCGAACATTTGGTTTTTGATGTCCAATCTTTCAACAATAACCTCAATAACCCAATCTGAGTCTTTAATTTTTTCTAAATCATCCTCAAAGTTTCCTACAGTAATACGAGAAGCGAATGCTTTGTCGTAAATAGGTGAGGGATTAGATTTAAGAGCTTTATTTAAATGTTCTTGTGCATTTCTATTTCTAACAACTTTGTCATCCAATGACAAGCCTTTTGATTTCTCTGCATCTGTAAGTTCCCTAGGTAGCATGTCGAGCATTAAAACCTCAACGCCGATTCCAGCTAGCAAACATGCAATACCAGAACCCATCACTCCAGATCCCAAAACGGTTACATGATTGATGTGTCTATTTTTCATATAGTTAAATTAAATTTATTTTTTAAATATTTTTCTATCAGAAATCATATTCTGAATGCCTTGATTAACTTCAAAGAATACTTTGAGTTTCTCCATTCCGAATTCCTGTTCGATATTTCGATTGAACTGCAATACCACTTGTTTAGCAATATCCCTGCTTTCCATGCCTTCTGCGGTAAGTTTAATAATGACTCCTCTACCATCTTCTGGATTAGGATGTCTTTCTATCAATTCTCTTTCTTCAAGGTTTTTTAGCGTCCTAGAAAGAGAAGTAGGTTCCATACCCATTTTTGGACCAAGCGATGTGCTAGGTGTTCCTTTTTTAGGGTCGATAGACAGTAATGCAAATCCCATCACCATTGTAAAATTATATTTTTTAGCTTCTGTATTATAAGCTTTTACAACCGCATTCCACGTAGTTCGCAACATGTAATCTATCGTGGGTAAATCTTTAAATATAAAATCTTTCACGACGTAAATATAATAAATTTTATTATGCGTGCATAATTTATTCAACTAAATTACGAGCGAATTATGCAAATTTCACAATTATTTAACACGCGTTATGCTTGAAGAGATTAAAAATACGGATTTATATATTAATATCATAAGATAAACAGATAATTAAGATATATCCCGAATTTTAGACTTCTAAAATATTTAAATTTAAATCTAGCTTTTTAAATTTCATATTCTCTTTGTCCCAAAATAGAATTGCATTGTTGAAATACCTATAAATAATACTAAATTTGTAGAATGAAGAAAATTATTGGTTCTTTGGTGCTAAAGCTAATGGGTTGGAAGCTCATTGTTGGAGAAGACCTATCTCAAATACGTAGTTGTGTCATGGTATGTGGCCCGCATACATCTAACTGGGATTTTGTGATTGCTGTTAGTGCTTTTTGGAAATTAGGAATTCCTATGAAATTGTTTATTAAAGATGATTGGACCAAGCCGTGGTATGGATTTATCATTAAATGGTTGGGTGGAATCGGTGTAAACAGAGCGCAAGGTCAAAATTTAGTGAGACATGCTGGAGAGATGTTGAAGGACGAAAATCAACGACTTTATCTTTTAAATACACCAGAAGGAACGAGAGGGTGGGCAGAAAAATGGAAAAAAGGTTTTTACTATATCGCAAAACAAGGAGAAGTTCCTCTTTTATTTGCAACTTCTGACTA
Source organism: uncultured Weeksellaceae bacterium (assembly GCA_964553105.1). GTDB lineage: Bacteria > Bacteroidota > Bacteroidia > Flavobacteriales > Weeksellaceae > Profundicola. Next base: position 43,588 of record CAZKJO010000005.1, read on the forward strand.
TAAGAAAAAAGAAGCGATCATCAAAGGTGTTATCGATCCACAGACGCATAGTTTAGAAGAGGTTTTAGAGTTTGCGAAAGTTGTATATAAAGATATTCATCCTAAGCATCCAGAGAATTTTAACCGAGATATTAAGTAAATGAGATTTTTTTATATTCTAACTTTTTTAATCGGTATAAGCTCGAGCGCACAAATACCTAGCTACTATAATTCTATTGATTTTACAGCTACGCCAGAGGAGCTTAAATCGCAGTTAGAGTATTTAGTAAGGAATACACAATTATATCATTTAAGTTATACGCCACAGGTTTGGTATGCTTTAAAAGAAACTGATGCAGATCCTGAAAATCCAGATAATGTTTTATTGATTTATGGATATGATGATGAAGATGATTTAAATTTTAACGACAGAACCCGCGGTAAAAACATGACTTGCCATGTGGTTTCATGCACCAACCGATGGAATAGGGAACATGTTTATCCTAAATCGATTGGAGGATATACCAACGATAGCTGGCCTGGCTCGGATGTGCATTCTATCCGTGCTGCAGATTCTAACCTCAATGAAATAAGAAGTAACTTTCCTTTTGCTGCAGGTTCAGGCAATGCAGGTGTATTAGCCAATTCAAGATTTTATCCAGGTGATGAATGGAAAGGTGATGTGGCAAGAATGATGATGTTTAGCTATATCAGATATCCGAATGATTTGAAACCTAATTATGTTGGGATGGGTGTAAATACCTATCACGAAGACATGCCCGATATTTTCTTGCAATGGAATGCAGAAGATCCACCATCTGCTTATGAAATGCAGAGGAATGATATTATTGAAGAGTTTTATCAAGGTAATAGAAATCCTTTTATTGACAATCCATATTTAGCCACTTATATTTGGGGTGGACCGGAAGCCTTGAATACTTGGGATGTTTTGTCAACCGTTGATTTAGAAGAAAAGTCATTTTCTGTTTATCCAAATCCAACGAATGACTATATAACTTATCAAGAAGAGTTTGATCAAATTTTAATTTATAATCTTCAGGGTCAATTAATTTCCGAAGATGAAAATTTAACAGACAATAAAACCTTTTTACCTAAAACGCCAGGTTTGTATTTTGTAAAATTCTGTCAGTACAATACCTGTAAGACGCATAAAGTCTTGAAAAAATAATTCAATTTTTAAACCTTAATTTTTAGCTTAATTTTGCCCTATGAGACAATATTTAGATTTAGTTCAGCATGTTTTAGATAACGGAACTCTAAAAGAAGATAGAACTGGAACCGGAACCAAAAGTGTTTTTGGAT
>CAZKJO010000005.1:44989-46740 GCA_964553105.1 uncultured Weeksellaceae bacterium
AACGGAACTCTAAAAGAAGATAGAACTGGAACCGGAACCAAAAGTGTTTTTGGATATCAAATGAGGTTTGATTTAGCTGATGGATTTCCGATGGTTACGACTAAGAAATTACATCTTAAATCTATTATTCATGAATTATTATGGTTTTTACAAGGTGATACCAACGTAAAATATTTACAAGATAATGGGGTTAAAATTTGGAATGCTTGGGCGAGAGAAGATGGTGATTTAGGTCCTGTTTATGGAAAACAATGGCGTAGTTGGGGTGCTCCAAATGGAGAAACTATAGACCAAATCAAAAAGGTAGTAGAGCAAATTAAAACTAATCCAGATTCCCGTAGAATGATCGTTTCAGCTTGGAATGTGGGAGAGTTAGAAGATATGGCATTAATGCCTTGTCATGCTTTTTTTCAGTTTTATGTAGCCAATGGCAAACTGTCTTTACAACTGTATCAAAGAAGCGCCGACATCTTTTTAGGAGTACCATTTAATATTGCTTCTTATGCTTTATTACTAAAAATGATGGCACAAGTAACTGGATTAGAAGAAGGAGAATTTGTTCATACTTTTGGGGATGCACACATTTATTCAAATCATTTTGAACAAATGAAATTACAATTGACGAGAGATCCAAAGCCTTTACCAAGCATGAAATTAAACCCTGATGTGAAAGACATTTTAGACTTTAAATATGAGGATTTTGAATTGGTTGATTATACTTCTCATCCGCATATCAAAGGAAAAGTAGCTGTTTAAAAGCTTCAGAAAATATTTATTAAAGACGTAGATTGATTCAGCGTCTTTTTTATTTAATATTATTTTTATAATCATTCAGAATGATACCCTGATGCTTTCTTCCTTCTAAAATCTGTTTTTCTTTATTTGAAGTCATCTTATTTTTGAGTTTAATTAGATTTGGGATCACATGCGGCATTACAACATTTGGAATGTGTAAATCCTGTCGAATGTTCTTATCGATTAGATAGTTTGCGATACTTTTATGAACATAATCCATGCTGCGGTTGATAGATTTAAGATAAAACAAGCTGATAGGTGTATCTTCATTTAATAATGAGTCGGTTAGTTTTAAGGCATCTTCATCTGGCGCTAATTGATAGTTTGTCCAAAAATGGAAAAAACTTAAAGCTTCTTTTTTATTGTTTGGAATTAAATCTACCGGAACGCCCAATAGATAGGTAATGTATTTCCAAAGATGAAAAACTCCTGCTTCTTCCTTTTCGCTGAATTCAAAGTTTAATTGATTTAACCCATATAAATAATATACCGTGAATGCTATATGTGTAGCAATCATATCCGCATGGTTAATCGGAGCTCCATATTTTTCGATATCCCAATTCGGTATTTTTTCCTGAATCATTAAACGAGATGCTGAATGAATCAAGCGGGTTTGAATACATGCATTAAACCTCAACTCATTGGTGGTGGTATTGCTTCTGGTGACTTCTACCCAAAATTTCAAAGTGTTATAAAGCCTATGAATTGCACCTTTTTCTAATGAACCTGTTGCTACTAAAGGCTTGGTGAGATTGGCAAAAGTATATCCACCTAATAGGGCGAAATTTCTGAGAATCAATAGACCATTTAATCCACTTCTTTCGGAAAGTTCTGAACCTGATTTTATTAAATCCCAATCTACCCAATCTGGAATAGTTTCTAATTCACTTTTAAATTGTAGATAATCTTTCGGCAATTCTGGGGTGGAAGCATCATGAAGCGACTTCATGATATTT
>CAZKJO010000005.1:46840-55376 GCA_964553105.1 uncultured Weeksellaceae bacterium
TAGTTAAAATGCTTCTAAAAAAGGCCTGAGAAACTTATTTTAATGCCAAGAATTTATAGATATATGTATCTTTGTCAACAAAATCCAACTTTATGCACGCCTTAACTTTAATTGAAAAAGATCCACTTTTAAAACCCTTTGAACAACAGCTTGTTAATAGAATAGAGTGGTATCAAAATACCAAGGATTATATTGAAAAACATTTTGGTAGCCTTGATAGATTTGCTTCTGCGCATGAGTTTTTTGGTTTTCAATATGATGAGGAAAAGAAAGGTTGGTGGTTTAGAGATTGGTTGCCCAATGCTTCTTATGTCTCGCTGATTGGAGATTTTAATGGTTGGGATAGAGCAGCAAATCCTTTAAGAAAAGGAAATTATGGTGCTTGGGAGATTTTCTTGCCAGATGATGAGTACAAGGATAAATTAGTTCCTGGTTCTAAAGTGAAAATGCACGTACATGGTCAAAATGGTCATTTAGATAGAATTCCGGCATATATAAGAGAGGTAGTTCAAAAGGAAGACCATAGTTTTGATGGAGTCTTTACGGGTAAGGGTCAATATCAATGGAAAAATGATTTCTCAGCGGAACAAATTAAAGCTCCCTTGATTTATGAAGCCCACGTGGGTATGGCAACTGAAGAAGAGCGTGTTGGAACTTATAGAGAGTTTGCGGATAATATTTTACCTCGCATTAAAGATTTAGGTTATAATTGTGTTCAGTTGATGGCGATTCAGGAGCACCCTTATTATGGATCTTTTGGATATCAAGTTTCGAATTATTTTGCGCCAAGTTCACGATTTGGTTCGCCTGATGATTTAAGGTATTTAATCGATACGGCTCATGGAATGGGAATCGCGGTGATTTTAGATGTGGTACACAGTCATGCTGTGAAGAATAGAGATGAAGGCCTCGCCGAATTGGACGGAACCGAGCAGTATTTCGACGGATGGCAACCAGATTGGGATTCGCGCACTTTTGATTATAAAAAAATAGAAGTAAAACGATTTTTAGCTTCTAACCTTAAATACTGGATGGAGGAGTTTAAATTCGATGGTTTTAGGTTTGATGGAGTAACGAGCATGCTTTATCAACATTTTGGACATGTGGAATTCACAGATTATTCTAAATATTTCACTGATACCAACAATGATGCAATCATTTATTTACAATTAGCCAATGAGTTAATTCATGAACTCAATCCTCATGTCATTAGTATCTGCGAGGACATGAGTGGCATGCCAGGTGCAGTGCGTCCCGTAGAAGAAGGAGGACTAGGATTTGATTATCGTTTGGCGATGGGATTACCAGATTTTTGGTTCAATTTGTTAGAAACTAAAAAGGACGAGGATTGGCATATGGGCGATTTATATTGGAACTTGACCAATAGACGTCACGACGAAAAAAATATAGGTTATGCCGAAAGCCATGACCAAGCTTTGGTAGGAGATAAGACGATTGCGTTTTGGTTGATGGATGCTTCTATGTACACAGATATGAGCTTGTTCAATGAAAGCTTAGTTGTAGATCGCGGAATTGCATTGCATAAAATGATTCGCTTTGTGACAGCAGTTTTAGGCGGCGAAGGTTATATGAATTTCATGGGTAACGAGTTCGGTCATCCAGAGTGGATAGATTTTCCAAGAGCTGACAATAATTGGAGTTATAAATATGCTCGAAGACAGTGGTCGTTGCCTGATACCGAACATTTAAAGTATAAATACCTACAACAGTTTGATAAAGAAATGATTTCTTTGATTAAGGACTATAATGTTTTAAATACTTCGGAGGACTATAAGCTTTATGAAGACAATGAAAGAAAGATTTTAGCCTTTAGAAAAGCAGATTTAATATTTGTCTTTAATTTCAGTCACGAGAGTTTTACAGATTTTAGTTTTAATACGCTAGAAAAAGCGGATTATAATATCATACTGTCTTCAGACGATAAAGATTTAGGAGGTTTTGATAGAATAGATAAAGAAATGGTTTATTCGTCTAAAAATCATGATTTAACTTTGTATTTGCCAAGTAGAACGGCGTTGGTATTGAAGAAAAAAGCATAATTAAAGTATTTATATAAAAGAAGAAATCAGGTAGTATTTTATTATCTGATTTTTTATAATTCTTTTAGTTTTAATTGTTTAAGGAATCTTTCATTTCTTATTTAAACCACTCCTCAGCTATAGGTACACTTTCCATTTTGCCTACATCCAGAAGTTTATAGTCAGTGTGGTCGAAGCCATAGATTTCATGGCTTTTCATTAATTCCATGTAGGGTTTCATGATGGAGAATTTGCCTTTTAAAGTATTTAAGTCAAAAAACTTGGGGTCGATGATGTGAATTCCACTAAAAGCTAAGGCATGCTTAAAATCTGGATTTTCTATGATGCTGTCTCCGTTTCGTAAATCTTTCCAGCCACAAAGTTTGTTGTTTTCATCGAATAATAATTTTCGGGTGCTTTCTCTGTCGCTTACTGCCAAAGAGATTAAAGCCTCATGCTGAGAATGAAATTTAATAAATTCATCGATCGGCATATCGGTAAGAATATCTGAATTCATGACCAAAAAGGGTTTTTCGCCCAATAAATCTTTAGCTTTCACCAAACCACCACCAGTTTCTAACAATTCCCCTCTTTCATCTGAAATGTGAATCTCAACGCCAAAATTGTTGTTTTGTTTTAAGAAATCTTCAATTTGATCCGCAAAATGATGCACATTAATCACAAATTCCTGAATACCATATGATTTAAGATATTCAATATTGCGCTGCAACAATGGCTGGCCATTTACTGGAAACAATGCTTTAGGTGCGTTGATGGTAAAAGGTTTCAGCCGAGTTCCTAATCCAGCTGCAAAAATCATAGCTTTCATATTAATATGGCTCATTAACCCAATTTTTTGACTCTTGAACTACATGTTCAATATTAACTTCAGCTTCAGGATATTTATTTTTTAAATGATTGGCCATATAATCAGCGGCATACACAGATCTATGTTGACCACCGGTGCAACCAAAATTAACTTCTAAGTTGGTGAAGTTTCTCGCCAAGTAATCCTCCACAGAAATTTCTACAATGGAAACTGCGGATTTTATGAAATCAGGCATTCGAGTCTGAGTTTCTAAATAGTCGATCACCGCTTTATCTCTTCCTGTTTGAGTTTTAAATTCCTCGATTCTTCCTGGATTTAAAATTCCTCTACAATCAAAAGCAAATCCACCTCCGTTGCCAGATTTATCTTCGGGAATGCCGGTTTTGTAAGAGAAACTTCGAACATTTATATGTAATTTTTTGGACATTAGTTTTTAATTTTAGGAACTTGTGTGCTTTCTAAAGCTAAACAAATTGATTTTAAGTTAGGATAATCATCAATAATTCCAGAAGCAGCTACGTCATTTAAATTTTTAATTCCATAACTTAAACTATCCTTGAAATGAGGTTTTTGTTGCATGATACCTAATTTTCCGTAAGCACCTAAAACTTGAAGCAAACGAATCAATACACAAATCTTATAATCTTTTTCGAAATCTGCAGCATCAAATTTAGTAGGAATTAATTTCTGTAACTCCGAGGTATATATATGGTATAAGCTTTCTTTTTCTTCATTTGTTAGTTCAGCTTTGGCCTGCCATAACAACGAAACCAAATCATATGCAATAGGTCCTTCCATGCCATCTTGGAAATCAATAAAATAGGTTTTGTTATCTTTAACCATGATATTCCTTCCCTGAAAATCACGGAACATAAAATATCTATAATTAGTTTTAACAACGGCTTCAGCAATTGTTTCGAATTCTGATAATAAATCAGCTTGTTCATATTCAAGCTCAATTAAATCAAGAAAATAATTTTTAAAATAAAATAAATCTCTTAAAACCAGTATTTTGTCAAAAGAACTTGAGCCTTTTAATTTCGTGTAATCTATGATTTGATGAGCGCCAACTTGTAGATGAACAAGTTTTTTAACAGCCAATTCATACATTTTAGAAACCTTTGAATCTTTAGATAATTTAAGATGTAATAAGCTTTCATCTCCCAAATCATCCTGAACATACATCGTTTTATCCTTGCTGACTTGCAAAACTTCTGGAACAAAGCCATTCAAGTTTTCGAAGAGATTGCTCAAATAAAAGAAAGATTCATTTTCTAAAATGTCCTCACTATGGGTGAGGACATAAGAGTCATTTTTAGTTTTAAAGCGATAATTCGTTCTTCCAGATCCACTCTCTGCTATTTTTTCAATGGCATGAGAAGTAGAACTAAAAGATTTAAGAAATTCATCTATTTTAGACATGGGAAATTTGTTATGCTTTAATTTGTAATTTTTTTTGAAGATGCTCTAGCATTTGCACCGTCATAGAATCTAAGTCAAACTCAGGTTTCCAGTTCCAGTCTTTTTGAGCTTGAGTGTCGTCTATGCTATTTGGCCAAGAATCAGCAATGGCTTGTCTGTAATCTGGAGCATAAGATATCTCGAAATCAGGAATATGCTTTTTGATTTCGGCTGCAATCTCCTCCGGTGTGAATGTAATTCCCTGTAAGTTATAAGCTGTATGAATTGTTAAATCCTCTTTTGGAGCTTGCATTAACTCAATGGTTGCCCGAATAGCATCGTCCATATACATCATAGGAAGAGCCGTTCCTTCTCCGATAAAGCTTTCATATTTTTTATCTTCTAAAGCTTTGTAGTAAATGTCTACAGCATAATCTGTTGTTCCACCACCTGGCAAAGTTTTCCAGCTGATTAATCCTGGGTATCTGATGCTTCTTACATCAACACCATATTTTTGGTGATAAATTTCGCAGAAACCTTCTCCTGCAATTTTAGCCACACCATACATGCTTAATGGGTTGGTGACTTCTTCTTGTGGGGTCATATCAGCCGCAGCACCTCTACCAAATACAGCAATACTGCTCGGCCAAAATATTTTGCTCAACTTTTTATCTTTTGCTAATTCTAGAAACGTCAGAAGAGAGTTGGTATTTAAGTTCCAGCCTTGGATTGGATATTTCTCTGCCGTTGCAGAAAGCATAGCAGCTAAATGATAAACTTCAGTAATTTGGTTGTTGATAACGATATCCTTGATAGCTTGTTCATCATTCACATCAAGTTTTTGATAAGGAATATCTAAATGATTGTGTTCAGGTTCTCTAATATCTGTAATTAAAATATGCTCAGAACCGTAGATTTGCGCTAGTTTTTCAGCAAGCTCAGAGCCAATTTGCCCTAATGCACCAGTTACTAAAATTTTTGTCATTTAATTATTTTTAAAATATGCTATAAAAGTGGATTCAAAGATACTATCATTTATAAAATTGGTAAAATCAAATAGGTAATTTATGAATATTATAAGGTTTAGAGCTTGATTTAGCTCAGCTACTCAAGCTCAACTTAATGAAATTCAGATATATAGCCTTGTTGGTTAAGGAAATATCATAAATAATTGTGAAAATTATAAGCATAGAGTTATATTTGCGCGTTAATAAGAACAAACCAAATCAGAATGCAAGGAAAAGGTTTAGTACTCACATTTGCCACAGTGATGGCTCTTATGAGTTTGTATTATTTAAGTTTTACATGGTATACCAACAATGTGGAGACCAAAGCTAACAAAGAAGTCCAGTTCAAAATGGATTCTCTGTTGTCTAAATCTCCAGATTTAACAGTCGCTGAACGCGAGTCATACCAAAATTCTTTTAAAAATAATACACTAAGTAGATTATCAAAAGACACGTTAAATTTAGGTATTGTAAAATATGATTACAATACTGCCAAAGAAAAGGAAATGTCCCTGGGGCTTGACCTTAAAGGTGGTATGAACGTGATTCTTCAAGTATCAATCAGAGATTTATTGTCGGATTTAGCGGATAAAAGTCAAGATCCTGACTTTTTAGAAGTTTTAAATCGTACTGCTGAAAGGCAAAAAGCCAGTAACGCAGAGTATATTGATGATTTCTTCACAGAATACAATGCGTATAAGCAAGAAAAAGGAGGCTTAAAATTAGCATCTCCATCTTGGTTTGGTACGCGCAATAATTCAGAATCAATAAACATTAACACATCTGATGCTCAAGCAGAGAAGGTGATTCGTGATTATATTGAGTCTAAAGTTAGTACAGCATTCCAAGTTATTCGTGCTCGTATTGACCAGTTTGGGGTTACTCAACCAGTGGTACAGAGAGTAGGAGAGAGCGGTTCAGGTAGAATCTTGGTAGAATTACCAGGTGTTAAAGACACAGATCGTGTTAAGAATTTACTACAATCTACAGCAAAACTAGAATTCTGGGAAGCTGTTAGAATGAATAATGATATCGCAGGATATTTTACATCTTTAAGTAATAGACTTTCTGCTGAGTTAGATTCTACATCAACAGCAGCCCCATTAATTTCTAAAATGATTCCTTCACAAGGTGGAGCGAGTCATGTATTTGTTGTTCCTACTTCTGATACAGCTGAAGTGAATAAAGCTATTCATAGTACTGTAGGAAAATCTTTATTGCCAGGTAACTTAAGAAACTTTAAATTCTTGTGGGGTAATAAGACTATAAGAGATGCTGCAAACCAAGAAACAGATTTATTACCATTATATGCTATCCGTGGAAATGCTAAAAATGAAGCATTGATGGATGGTGGTTATGTTACTTCTGCGAGTGCTGATAGACAAACTCAAACTTTCGGTAACGAAGTTATGGTGTCGATGCAAATGAACTCTCAAGGAGCTCAGAAATGGTATGAAATAACTAAGCAATTTAACCAAAAACCTATAGCTATTGTTTTAGATAACTTGGTTTATAGTGCACCCAATATTAATGAGCCAATTGCAGGAGGAAGATCTCAAATTTCTGGAGACTTTACTTTCAACGAGGCAAAGGATTTATCAAGTGTATTATCAGCGGGTAGTTTACCAGCTTCTGCAAGCATTATTCAAGCAGACGTGGTTGGTCCATCTTTAGGTAAAGAAGCTATTCAAGCTGGTATCTTATCATTCGCTATTGCATTAGCTTTAGTGTTTGTTTATATGATTGTATTCTATAGCGGAGCAGGTATAGTTTCTGTTATTGCATTAATCACGAACCTATTATTCTTATTCGGAATCTTAGTTTCATTCGGTGCGGTACTTACACTACCAGGTATTGCCGGGGTTGTTTTGACCATTGGTATGGCGGTGGACGCCAACGTGATTATTTATGAGCGTGTAAAAGAAGAATTGTTTAAGGGTAAATCTCTTAAAGAATCTGTAAGTATTGCTTACTCTTGGAAAGGTGCTATCTCGGCAATTGTAGATGCTAACGTTACTACATTAATTACTGCGATTGTATTATTCTTCTTTGGAGAAGGTCCAATCAAAGGATTTGCAGTAACCTTAATGATTGGTATTTTTACTTCATTATTCACATCTGTATTGTTTGCTAAATTATTAATTTATAACAGACTTGATAACGGTAAGAAGGTTTCATTTGGTAACAAATTAACCTTAACTTTCTTAAAAGATGCTAAATTTGACTTCTTGAAGTTTAAGAAAACTTCTTATATCATTTCTGCAATTCTTTTATTAATCTCAGTAGGTTCTTTAGTTACAAGAGGTTTAAACCTTGGTATTGAATTCCAAAATGGTAGAGAATATAAGGTTAGATTCGATCAACCAATCGCCGCTAACGAAGTGGCTGCTGACCTAGCTAATGTATTTGTTGATGAAGATGGTACACAGTATCACCCAAATGTGGTAACGATTGGTAGTTCAAATCAAATCAAGATTAGTACAAAATATAAATCAGAAGATGACTCTCAAGAAGTTGATAAAGAAGTAGAAGAGAAGTTATACGAAGGATTGAAGAAATATTTGCCTGCAGATCAATCTTTTGATGAGTTTGTGAATGTAGGTGAGACGCAAGGGCAAGCACTTGGATTGGTAGAGTATAGAAAAGTAGGTCCATCTATTGCAGACGACATTACTTATAACGCATTCTATTCAGTAGCTTTTGCATTAGCCATGGTATTCCTTTACTTATTGATTCGTTTCCGTAAATGGCAATTCTCTGCAGCCGCTGTATTGGCTGTTTTCCACGATTCATTAATCGTATTAGGATTATTCTCTTTATTGCACGGAATTGTACCATTCTCTTTAGAAATCGACGTAGCATTTATTGCAGCAATTCTAACGGTAATTGGTTACTCTATCAACGATACGGTAATTGTATTCGATAGAATTCGTGAGTTTATGTACGATCATCCAAAAATGTCTTTCGGTAAATTAATCAACGCTGCGATTAATACGACTTTAACCAGAACAATGAATACTTCATTTACGACCTTATTCGTAATTTTAATAATCTTCATTTTCGGTGGAGAGACAATCCGAAGCTTTATGTTTGCCTTATTAGTTGGTATCGGAATCGGTACTTACTCTTCAGTTTTCATTGCTTCTTTCTTAGCATACGATTTCTCAAGAAAGACATTAAAGAACAGACCCGAATAATTTTATATTATTCCAATGAGGACTATAAAATCTCGTTCAGAAATGGACGAGATTTTTTTATGC
>CAZKJO010000005.1:55476-62647 GCA_964553105.1 uncultured Weeksellaceae bacterium
TTATTTCTTAATGAATTTAGTAGTATTAACTTTACCTGACATATCTTCTACTTGAAGAACATATGTACCAGGAGCTAAGCTCTCTACATTAACTGAGTTATTAGATCTTAAAACTTTCATTTGTTGACCTAATACATTATAAACTTTTACGTTTTTAACGTCAGTTCCTTTAATGTTAAGCTCTTTGCTCGTAGGGTTTGGATAAACACTAAACTTAGACAATGTTAAATCATTTGTACCTAAAGAATTAATACTAATTGTATAGTCTTCTGCTTGTCCAAAACTTGTAGCAGCACAAGGGTCTAAAAAATTTGTAGTTCCAAAAATCTTCTTAACTCTCATTCTAGTTTCTCCTAGCATAGCATCTGCTGGAACACTAATATCATGAGTAGCCTGGATGTCATCAAGACCTGTAGAATTAGTGATTTCTTCCGTTACTTGATAAGTTTCATCAGCACTAAATGTACCATCCTGATTCCAATCAATAAATACAGCAAATCTATTAGTATAAGCTCCAGAAGTATTACCTTTCAAGGTAATTTGGTAAGTTTCACCTTGTTCAACTGTACCAACCTGATCGATAAAGTCTTCGTGACTAATCGTGCTATCTGCTGCAGAAGAATTATCGATTCCTGCGAATCCAACATATGTAATCGCTTCAACAAAAGTGAATTCTAACGGCCCACAATATGGACTAAAAGCAGAAGGAGCTGTTGTGAAACTAAATACTTCACACTCTTCAGACGTTCCGAATAAATTGTTTGCAACTACATACCAATAATAAGTTGTATCATTTAGAACACCTGTTAAAGTAATACTCGTTTCAGTTGTATTTCCGACATTTGTCATGTCATCCATGCTGGTTCCGATATAGAAGGTATAATTTTCTACTTCCCCACCAGTTGTTGGAGCTTCCCATGTAAAAGTAACTTCACCAATAGCATCAACATCTGTAGCTTCATCAGCTGGCGTAATCAAGCTTGGGCAACTTGGAGCCTCTCCTGATAATTCTTCAACAGAAATGTTGTCAAGTAATAAAACAAATTTGTCAGTAGAATTGTTAACCCATGCTAAACGAATGGTTTGTCCAGCGTAATCTGCCAATGAAGATACTCTAGTTGTCCATTCACCGTTTTCCTGTGCAATGCTGAATAAATTTTCAGTGAAATCAGCGATTGTAGTTCCCGCAGTTGGAGACACCATTAAATTATATCCATCAGGATAAGCAGGGTCTTGTGCTTTTGCATCCCACTTAACAGAAATATCACCCGTTGCTGGTATGCTAATTTCGGGTGAAATTAACCAGTCATCAGATTGTCCTGCAGGGTCGTACCATGATGTACTAGCCGCAGCAAAGTCCCCATCTGGTCCTCCATAATTAGGTGCTTCACCACCTCTGTCTTTAATAACCCACCCAGTTAGAAAATCACTAACTGGTTCTGCTGGTGTATTACCATCATTGTCAATGATAATCCATTCAGCAACCCCTGGGCCATCACCATCCCAATTTTCTTGGAAAACTTGGCCGTTTACATTCGCAAGAAATAAGGCTCCTGCTAATAGTAAAAATTTTTTCATAATATTTGATTTTAAAATTCAAGGTAAATTTAATCATTATATCACAGAATATCAAAAAGTACATTGTTTAATGATAAGCTAAAGAAACATCGAAATGCGATATTAATAATATTAAATCAATATTACTTGAATTGAAGTGTCAAAATTTACGATTTACTTAAAAATATGCCGATTGAATGAAATTTCTTTAAAATGAGTTGGGGAATTTTATTAAATATTTTTATTCACTTTAATTATGATTCTATACCTAATTCAGTTTTTTTTTATTAATAAATGACTAATGGTCAATATTTTATGAATTTATAATATTGGAATTTAAAACATTTTATATGTTGAACGTGGGAAAGTAATGCGTATTACAAAATCATATTTATTTTATATATATTTACACCTATGAAAAGAAGTATGTTTGCGTTACTCATCCTTTGTTTGAGTCCGTTCTATGCACAATCCACAGCCAATTCTTCTTCAGAGATTTACCATGACTTACTTAGGTTGCAAAAGAATGCAAGTGTCATGTATTTAGCAGCACATCCCGATGATGAAAACACCAAAATTATCTCTTGGCTCACCCATGATCAGCATTTAGATGCTGTTTATTTATCTTTAACGCGAGGCGATGGCGGACAAAATTTAATTGGAAATGAAATAGGTGATATGCTTGGCTTATTAAGAACCCAAGAATTACTTGAAGCTCGTAAAGTTGATAAGGGAAGACAATGGTTTACACGTGCAGTAGATTTTGGATATTCTAAAACAGCTACTGAAACGCTGAAAATATGGGATAAGCAAAAGATTTTAGCGGATGTTGTTTGGGCTATTCGCAAAAACAAACCAGAAGTAATTATTACGAGATTTAGTCCAGATTCTAATGGAGATACTCATGGGCATCATACCGCCTCGGCGATACTAGCAATGGAGGCTTTTGATCTTGCCGCAGATAAGAATGCATTTCCAGAACAGTTAAAACATGTATCAACTTGGCAAGTAAAGCGTATGTTTTTTAATACAAGCTGGTGGTTTTATGGTAGCCAAGAGAAGTTTGAACAGGCAGATAAAACCGGAATGCTTTCGGTGGACGTAGGAACTTATTTCCCTCTATTGGGAATGTCGAATAATGAGATTTCGGCTCTTAGTCGTAGCAAACATGCGTGTCAAGGATTTGGTATGGCGACAGAAAGAGGTTCGCAAGTTGAATGGCTAAAACTTCTCAAAGGAAGTATGCCTACCAATAATAATATGTTTCAAGGAATTGATTTAGGCTGGAAAAACAAAAAAATACAATCTAAAATAGATAAAATCATTCAACAATATGATTTTAAAGATCCAGAAAAATCAACAAAGGATTTAGTTGCTTTATACAATTTAGCTTTAAAGGAGAATGTTGATGAAATTAAGTTGAGTCAAATCAAGAATCTTATCCTTGCTATCAATGGTATTTATATGGAGTGGACAACGCCAGCTGCCTTTGGTACCAATGACGAAATTGTTCAAACTCATTTAGAAGTGAGCAATAGAGGTAACAAAAAATTGATTATTAAGACAAATAATGAAGAGAATTCAGTAGCTGTTAACCAGGCTTTTAAATCAAAGTTTGATTTTAGCTTACAGCAGGATAAATTCGATACGCCTTATTGGTTAGTTAATAAAACTAATAATGCGCTTTATAATATTGATCAATTAACCGACATTGGACAAGCTGAGATTTTAAATCCTGTTAAGTTACCAATCACATTAAATATCGCTGGACAAGATTTTAATTTTGAACTTCCGCTTCAACAGAAATTTGTAGATCCAGCCATTGGTGAGATTTATGAACCTTTTTATGTAGTTCCTGCTTTGGTAGCGAACTTTCCTCAAGAAAATTTTATCTTCAATGACGTTGAGAAAACTATTGAAGTTGCTGTGAAAAGCTTTGTAGAAGGTCGAGAAGTTAAAATTCAATTAGACACAAATAATGATTGGAAGGTTTCGCCGGCACAGACTTATACTACAGGTCCAATTGGCGAAACAAGAAAGTTTAGATTCAATGTTCAGCCTAAAGCGAATGCTGAGGCCGCTGTTCTAAGTGCTGTGGTTACATCGGGGACTAAGACCTATAGACAATCATTAGACATAGTCAATTATGATCATATTAAGCGACAAATTAGGTTAAGAGATGCTTCCACCAAATTGGGCAATCTTGATTTTAAACAACCAAATGTGAAATTGGCTTATATTCAAGGTTCGGGAGATGAAATTCCTGCTAACTTAAGAGAAGTTGGTTTGACAGTAAATGAATTAGACATTAATTTATGGAATCATGCAAGCTTAGAGAATTATGATGTGGTGATGATTGGAATTCGTGCGTTTAACACATTAGATAAATTGAGTTTTATTAAAAATGATTTGTTTGATTTTGTGGAAAAGGGCGGCGTAGTTATCGTTCAATACAATACCAATCGTGGTTTGGTAACCGAAGAGATAGCACCTTTTGACTTGAAATTGGGTAGAGATAGAATTGCTGAAGAAGATGCTGATTTAAAAATATTAGAACCTAAACATCCAATTTTTAATCATCCGAATAAAATCACTCAAAAAGACTTTAGTAATTGGGTTCAAGAAAGAGGATTGTACTTTGCTGACTCATGGGATCATCGTTTTACGCCATTATTAGAAGGAAATGATACAGGCGAAGACCCAAAACAAGGTATTTTATTGGTTGCTAACCACGGAAAAGGTCATTTTATTTACACTGGAATTTCATTCTTCAGGCAACTGCCTGCGGGAGTTCCTGGAGCTTACAGATTATTAATGAATATGTTAGCTTTAGGCGAGGATTAATTTTTAAGTACTATTCAATATGGAGCAGAAGGAAAAGGAGGTAAATTGGAATAAGATATACATCATATTATTAGTTCTTAACCTATTGATAATTATAGGTTTAGTTATCTTTCAAAATGTATACGCATGAAGAATTTAGACTGGATTGTACTTATTTCGGTATTGGTTTTTATTGTTGTTTATGGAATTTGGAAAACCAGAAAAGCAAGTTCGACTTCATTTTTAAGTGGTAAAGAAAATCCATGGTGGATGGTTGGTTTGAGTATCATGGCCACCCAAGCCAGTGCGATTACTTTCTTATCTACTCCTGGACAGGCTTTTCATGATGGTTTAGGCTTTGTGCAATTTTATTTAGGACTTCCACTTGCGATGGTGATTCTAAGTATTTTTGTGCTGCCGCGTTTCTTTAAAATGAAAGTTTTTACGGCTTACGAATACCTAGAAAAACGCTTTGGCTTGCCTACGAGGATTCTTACGGCTTGTTTATTCCTTATACAACGTGGTTTAGCGGCTGGAATTACCATTTTCGCTCCTGCGATTATACTTTCTACCATTTTAGGATGGAACCTCTTATACACGAATTTAGTTATCGGAATTACGGTGATTATTTATACGCTCGTGGGTGGTACATCGGCCGTGAGTCAAACGCAAAAGCAGCAGATGATTGTGATCTTCGTGGGAATGTTTTTGGCTTTTTATCTAATTATAAATGGATTGCCAATGAAGTTTGACGAAGCTCTGAGTTTAGCAGGAGAAATGGGAAAACTTGAGGCTGTAAATTTTGAATTTGATTTAAATAATCGCTACAATATTTGGTCGGCGTTCTTGGGCGGAACTTTTTTATTTTTAAGTTATTTCGGAACTGACCAGAGCCAAGTACAGCGTTATCTAACAGGAAAAAGTCTGAAGCAGGCTCGTTTGGGCTTGTTGTTTAATGGATTGTTTAAGATACCTATGCAGTTCTTTATTTTGTTGACAGGTGTAATGGTGTTTATCTTTTTTCAATTCGAAAAGACTCCATTACATTTCAATCCAATGACAGAAGTTGTAATGCAAGACGATGCTGAATTTTTAGAGATTCAAGATAAATATGATGCCGTTTTTGATTTAAAACAACAAGCAATTACGGATTGGAAAATTAATGATTCCAAAGAAGCTTTACAGGATATCATTCAATTTGAAAAGCAAGAAACTCAACTAAGAGATGATTTAAAGACTGTAATTCAAGATAAAGCTCCTACGATTGAAGCGAATGATAAGGATTATGTTTTTATCTATTATATTTTGAATTACTTGCCTACCGGAGTAGTAGGTTTATTGATTGCAGTTATTTTATCAGCTGCTATGAGTTCTACTTCGTCTGAATTAAATGCATTGGCTACGACATCTGTGGTAGATATATACAAGAGAAATTTCAATCCCAATATTTCCGATAGAAAATATTTAGCAGCCTCTAGATGGTTTACGCTTTTTTGGGGTTCAGTGGCTATATTTTTTGCTGTGAATGCAAGTCTTTTTGAGAATTTAATACAAGCAGTAAATATAATAGGTTCCTTGTTCTATGGGACTATTCTAGGCGTATTTGCCATAGCCTTCTTATTCCCGAAAATTGGTGGTCGCGCAACGATGACAAGTATTTTAATTGTTGAACCTGTCATTATCTTATTATATTTTCTAAATAAATATGATATAATCGAACTGGAGTTTCTATGGCTTAATCCAATTGGATGTTTATTAATGATCTTAGTTGCCACTATAGTTCAAGGTGGAATAGGAGGTGTGGAGCGAATAAGAAATAGAGCTTAATAACTTTAAGTTTAAAACATAAAAAAGGACACTTATATTAAATTAGGTGTCCTTTTAAATTTTGCAGTAATTTTAATTACTTCTTCTTAGCGCTTTGCCATTTTTTTATATTCTCCTCATTCTTTTGAATATATGCAGCATAATCTGCTTCTTTAGCTAAACCTAATGCCTCCTCAGCTGTTTTCATTGCTCCTTTGTAGTCTCCAAGAGCTGCTTGGATTTCTGCTTTGGTAGACAAGTTCCAGAATGCTTTTGGATTGGCTTCAACGGCTTTGCTCATGTATTCTAAAGCAGTTTTAAGTTCCATATTATTCTGATAGAAGTAAGTTGCAGCCGCAGCAAAATCACCAGCATTTGGCTTATTATTCATGGTTGATTTAATGCTCTTCATTACCGCTTCATGTGGGTCTACAGCAATTGGAACTTTAACCATAGTGTTCTCCCAAGCCATAACTAAATTAGCGCTCTTATCTCTTAAATCATCGAATCCAATAGTAAATGTTTCAACACGAGGTTCCATTTTTTGAGTTGGAACTTTGGTAGCAGCAACAACTAATTTCTGATCCAACTCTTTTGGAGCTCCCCAAACTTTGGTGTCAGAATAAAGATAAACTTCCCATTGATTTCCATTTGGAACTGTATAAATAGCATATTTTCCTGGTTTAACGCTTTCCTCTCCAAACTTAACTTCCGTAGAGAATTCAATGCTTGTTGCAGAGTTAGCACCAGTTCTCCATAAAGAACCTAATGGAACAATATCTCCAAATATTTTACGCTCCTTTGCTGAAGGACGTGAATAATCAACAGTGATTTCAGTTAATCCTACAGTTTGTGAAACACTAGCTGCCGGGCTTGGCTGAGGTGTTTGAACTTGTGCATTTGTAAATGCTAGGCCGAATATAATCGCGGCAGATAAAATTGTTTTTTTCATTGTTTTAAATTTTTGAAAAGATACAAAATTTGA
>CAZKJO010000006.1:0-31255 GCA_964553105.1 uncultured Weeksellaceae bacterium
GTTAGTTAATGCTGATTTAATGAAAAAACAGTTAGATTTTGAATTAATCGGTTAATATTAGAAAACATTAAATTGATAAGCGTTCAACCATGTTGAGCGCTTTTTTTTTGTTTTAATCCATTAATTATAGCTTGACTCTAAAAATTTAACTTCAATATTAAAAATTATTTAATATTTTGTAATATAATTCAAAACCTTATAATCATGGAACTTATAGATTCAAATGTTTTTTCATTGATCGTAGCCTTCTTACTTTTTGGAATTGCCATTTTTATGTATTTCTTACCGGCTATTATTGGTTTTTATAAAAATAAGCATAATAAATTGGCTATTTTTGCTTTAAACACCTTGGTAGGTTGGTCTGTCGTGGGCTGGATTATTTCTTTGATTTGGGCTTTATCTAGTGAAGTAAAACCTCAAAATATCTATATAAACTATCCGCCAGAATCAACTACAAAATAAATTACAAGCTTAAGGCTGAAGATGTTGCTAAAGCTTATTTAAATACACTAGGTATAGTACATAGAGTCAGATTTAATTTATAGATATTCTACATTTAAGGATTCATATTTACAAAATCCAACAAAAATACGTCTATTTAAGATAGAATTATCTTTATTTAAATTATCTTTGCAACATGTTTTCAAAAGCCTGTGAATACGGAATACGCGCAAGTATATTTATTGCGACCAAATCAATGAATTCAGAAAGAGTTCGTTTGCGTGATGTTGCTCAAGAAATAGAAACACCAGAAGCATTTACGGCCAAAATAATGCAAGATTTGGCACGATGTGGTATAGTTAATTCTATTAAAGGACCCAAAGGTGGTTTCGAAATTGATCCAGGTAAATTAGAAAGCATTAAACTAAAAGATATTGTAGTAGCTATAGATGGTAATCAAATATTTACTGGTTGTGGATTAGGTCTTAAAAAATGTAATGCCAACAAACCTTGTCCGATCCATAATGATTTTGCTAAAATAAGAAATGGTTTAGGTAAAATGTTGAGCGAAACTAGTTTAGCCCGTTTAGCAGAACAAGTTGAAGACGGATCGGCCTATCTTAAAACTTTTAAATGATATATATCTTATAGTTAAATTTTAATATTAAAATATAAAAAGATAAATTTGTCTTAAATGAGAGAGATTCAAAATATAGAAGATATTAAGTTGATGGTAGATTCTTTCTATGCCAAAGTTCGCCAAGATGATTTAATCGGGCCTATTTTCGACGAGAAAATTCAAGATCGTTGGCCAGAGCATTTAGAAAAAATGTACACATTTTGGGAAACTGTGCTTTTAAGAAAACATACTTATTTTGGAAGTCCATTTCCACCACATGCTAAATTGCCTGTTGATAAAGAGCATTTCGAACGTTGGCTAGAGATATTTATGAAAAATCTAGATGAACATTTTACAGGCGAAAAAGCTGAGGAAGCTTATTGGAGAGCTGAAAAAATGGCTAATATGTTCAATTACAAGATTAATTATATCCGCGAGAATAATCTTTTTTAAAAATTTAAAATTAAATATATGAGTATCATTGCATCACTGGTTGATAGCCTAGAGTATAAGGGAGATAAGCCTACGATTAAGTTACTTTTGGATACAGAATTCACAAAAGAGATTAGAATAGTTTTCAAGAAAGATCATATCATGAAAGAACATACCGCACCTTTACCTATTGTGGTTGAAATCTTTGAAGGTAGTATTGATTTCGGTGTTGAAGGCGAAGTTTTAAAACTTAAAAAAGGTGATTTAATAACATTGGGAGCAAAAATTCCTCATGATTTAAAAGCAACGGAGGATAGTATCGTTCGATTAACATTAAGTAAGAATGATCAATTGAATCGAGTTGAGAAAGTAACAGAAGATTAAAACTTAAAAAGAAGAAAAAAAAAATTTAAATATAAATAAGATAAAATTGTCTTAAATAAAAATTAGTTATTATGGAAACATTAAATAAAAAAACAATCGGTGAATATGTGGCTGAAGATTTTAGAACAGCCGCGGTTTTCAAAAAGAATAAAATCGACTTTTGCTGCAGAGGAAATCGTTCGTTAGAAGAAGTTTGTGAAAAAGAAGGTATTGATTATGAATTGATTTCTAAAGAATTAGAAGCTTCCGTTCAATCGAATACCAATAATTCGATAGATTTCAACTCTTGGCCATTGGATTTATTAGCGGATTATGTTGAAAAGACGCACCACAGGTATGTGGAAGAAAAATCTGTTATTTTACAACAGTTTTTATCCAAATTGGTCAAAGTGCATGGTGGAAATCATCCGGAATTATTCGAAATCCATCAAATTTTTAATTCTGTGGCTCAAGGCTTAGCGGCTCACATGAAAAAAGAAGAATTAATTTTGTTCCCTTTCATTAGAAAAATGGTGAAAGCTCAAATGAGTAATGAAAAGCTTCCACAAGCGCATTTTGGTTCTGTAGAGAACCCAATTGACATGATGGAGCATGAACATACAGAAGAGGGCGATAAATTGCGCAAATTAGCTGAATTGGCCAATGAATATCAACCGCCAGCAGATGCTTGTAATACCTATCGCGTTACTTTTGCCATGCTAGACGAGTTCGAGCAAGATTTACATAAGCACATTCATTTAGAAAACAATATTTTGTTTCCAAAATCAATTGAATTAGAAAAGATTTTAGCAAAGAATTAAATTCAAAAATGAATAGGAATTTTTAATTCAAATTTGAGTTTATATCTTTATCCTATGTCAAAGAAGCCAATCAAAAGATTTGAAGAATTACAAGGCGTGAGTAGAGAACATCATCACGCCTTGTTACTTTCTTGGAAGATAAATCAAGGAATTAAAAAAGATGTAAATCCAAAGCGGATTCAAAAATATGTTCATTGGTTTAGAGAGGAACATCTAAAACCACATTTTGATATTGAAGAAAAGTGGATTTTCCCCGTGTTAGGAGAGAATCATGATATGATTCAACGTGCTTTACAAGAACATAAAAGATTAATGGATTTGTCGTTAAATGCAAGTGATCACCATGATTTACAAATATTTTCTGATGAATTAAAAGAGCATGTGCGATTTGAGGAGAGAGAATTGTTCCAAGAGGTTCAGAAATTAGCTACCGAAGAGGAATTAAAACTTATTCAAGAGCATCATAAAGAGGAAGAATTTTGTGAAAGATCAGAGGATGAATTCTGGAAATAAAAAAGATTTACTTTATGGCTTTTCTTCAGCGTTTTTTTACTTATGCCTGGTTGGAATTTTAGGTTTATTAATGCGAAGCTCCGAATGGATAATGCTGCCACTTCCATTTAAAAACATTTTACATGCACATTCTCACACTGCTCTATTAGGCTGGACTTTTGTGATGGTTATAACAGGAATTTTATATTATTTTCCATTAAAATGGAAGGCATTGAAAGCTATAAAAATTGCTTTTAGTATTTCTATCATAGGTATGTTTATATCTTTTCTTTACCAATCTTATGGAGCGATAAGTATCACATTTTCAACCATATTTGTATTATTAGCCTATATTTTATTAAAGAAATTATTACATGAAATTCCTAAAAAAGGCCTTGATAATACGTTTTTAAGACGTGGAATCATTTATTTTTACTTCTCCACGATCGGAATTTGGCTTTTAGGTCCCACCTCAGCCATTTTAGGAAAATCACACTGGCTTTATGAAGCGGGAATTCAATTTTTTCTTCATTTTCAAATCAATGGATTCTTATTGTATGCTGCTTTAGGTTTAATTTTCAAACAAATTCAAAAGGAATATCATCCCAAGGATTGGGCATCTCATTTCTTAGATACGGGACTCTTATTGGGTACGGCACTTATTGCATTTTGGGTTTCAAACAATCTCCTTTTCTATTTTGTCAACCTAATAAGTATTATATGTTTATTTATTGGTTTTGTTCCTGTTATTCAAAGTATTAGAAAATTTATAAAGAATTCTAATCCTAAAAATACCTGGATTTTATCTTGCGTCATGTTTGGTTTAGTAGGAAAATTAATAGGTCATCTTACCAACTTAAATTATGATTTTACAGAAGCATTAAAGTTTAACCGTGAATTGGTTATCGCTTATATGCATTTAATCTTGATAGGAGTGGTGAGCTTAGGTTTAATTTGGAATGTTCTAAGTTTATTTAGCTGGAAATTAGATAAGTTTTTTAAGGTTGGAGTTATCACTTTTGCAACAGGATTTTACATTACAGAAATCATTTTAGTATTACAAGGATTTAGAATTGAATTTTTAAATGCAGCTTCTTCTATTTTATGGATATTTTCTGCCATGATGCTTTTGGGTATTTTGGTGATGCTAGGATCCCTAATTTTACTTTCAAGAAAAAACTTAGGTTTCAAATAGATATTTCAAAATCTTGTATCTTTAACGCCCATTAATTTTATCAAATATGCGTTTTTCTCGACCACAAACATTAAAACAAATCGCGGACTTAATCCAAGCAGAATATATTGGAAATGAAGACTTTCCTGTTTTGGGAATCAACGAAATTCATCGTGTAGAGTCTGGTGATATTGTCTTTGTTGACCATCCAAAATATTATGACAAAGCTTTAGAGAGCGCTGCAACTATTGTTTTAATTAATAAAGATGTGCCTTGTCCAGAAAATAAAGCATTGTTGATAAGTGACGATCCCTTTAGAGATTTTGTGAAAATTGGTCAGCATTTTATGCCGTCTACGCCAACCACAGAATTAGTTGCTTCTGATGCTATAATTGGCGAAGGAACCCATATTTCTCCAAATGTAAATATCGGTGCTGAGGTTGTGATTGGTGAAAATTGCTACATTCACCCCAATGTGGTGATTGGCGAAAGAACGCAAATTGGAAATAATGTCATTATTCACTCGGGAACCGTATTGGGTGGTGATGCATTTTATTATAAAAAGCGCGAAACTGGTTTCGATAAATTAAAATCTGTAGGGAATATTATCATTGAAGATAATGTTGAAATAGGCGCAAACTGTACGATCGACAGAGGTGTTACTGCTTCTACTATCATTGGCGAAGGAACCAAAATGGACAATCAAATTCAAATTGGACACGACACCATCATTGGTAAAATGTGTTTAATCGCTTCTCAAGTGGGTGTAGCTGGTTGTTGCATTATAGAAGACGAAGTAACGCTTTGGGGACAAGTAGGTGTCACGAGTGGTGTAAGCATTGGTAAAAAGGCTGTAATTAGTGCTAAATCGGGTGTTTCTAAATCTTTAGAAGGCGGAAAACTATATATGGGATCTCCTGCCGAAGAAGGCAAAGCAGCTTATAAGAAATATGTTTTATTAAATCGCTTACCAGAATTATTTAAGAAAGGAAGCTAAATTCTTTTAATATTCTAGGACGATTTGTAGGGCTGGTTTAAACTTATTATACCAGGAAGGCCTGTTTACTTCATAATTTTGAACATCTTAATTTTTAATCATCTTAAAGGAATAAGATAAATTATCAGCTTCAATTTGAATTAAATAAATACCTGTTAATAAGTCTTTTATGTTGACTTTATTATGGTTAAAACGCTCGATAGATTTTAGAAATCGTCCTTGAGCATCATAAATGGATACTTTCTTAATGTGCTCAAATCCATCTATTTGAACAAATTCGGAAGCCGGATTTGGTGTGATTTTAACGTTTTTATGTTTAGGTTCAAAAATGTTTAAATTATTTCCTTTAATTCTATATAATTTACCACTTCCTACGGCATATAATTCTTTGTTAACATCTTCACCAAATGCTGTATAATTAGCTGAAGCCGTTCCAGTAAGCCATTCTAAAGTATTGTCTTGATTTATCACCCCAATCTCCTGCGAACAATAATCAGCAAAGAAATATTTTCCTTGCAAAGCAGGATAATCTTCGCCTCTATATACGTGGCCACCCGTAATAGAGCATCTTCCATTAGAATGAGAATAGGTCGCCACAGGAAATATCATGCTATCGGCCGAATCACATTGAGAGGAGTTATAATCATTGTTTCCTTCATAGCATCTCCATCCGTAATTTAACCCTACAGCATCCGAAGCTTGACGGTTGATTTCTTCAATTTCATATTGTCCTACATCTGCAATCCAGATCTCGTTAGTTGTGCTGTCAAAAGAGAATTTCCAAGGATTTCTCACGCCATAAGCCCAAATTTCATCAAGACCTTCCTCGCCTACAAATGGATTATCCTCTGGGATAGTATATGTTGCCGCGTTCACATCTATTCTTAGTATTTTCCCTAATAGAGAATTTTTATTTTGAGCATTATTCTGTGGATCTCCACCACTTCCACCATCTCCTGTTGCTATGTATAGATAACCATCAGGACCAAAATGCATATTCCCTCCATTATGATTAGAATACGGTTGATTGATGCTTAAAATAACCTCCCCAGTTGGATTAGCAATATTTGGATTATCACTCACAATATAGCGAGCTATGGTCGTATTTCCTTGTAGATTGGTATAATTCACATAAAATTGACCATTTTCATTATAATTTGGAGAAAAAGCAAGACCTAATAAACCTCGTTCACCTTGGGCTTGAGTTAGTGAACTAATATCTAAAAACACTTGACTTTCCATCTGACCATCGGCATTATAAATCTTAATCTTCCCCGCTTGTTCGCAGATGAAAATTCTTTCATCACCCGCATGAGTTATATTAACAGGAAAAGATAGCCCAGAAGCTAAAAGCTCGAGCTCTACCTCTTGGGAACAGGAAATACTACAGAATAATAAAATAAAAATATATAAAATGCTCTTCATATTGGTATTTTTATCCAAATTACGATTTTTTAAAGCATAATTATATGTTTTAATTAAATAAAAACAATAAAAATTATATTATAAATAAATCTTAAAAGCTAAATTTAAGTATTTTTAAAAGTAGTATTTAGCCAGTCAAACATTTGTTTTAAGGCATTTTCTCTTACTTTCTTGCTAGATAGAAATATATCATGCACTGCATTTTCAATTTCCAGTAATCTAACTTGTGGGCCAAGCTCTGCACCTACTCTTTTAATATCTTCTACATTCAAAACAATATCTTTGTTTTTTGCTTCTTCTGTATATTTAGAATATTTAGCCGAACCATTAGAATACATCACCAAAACGGGAATATCTATGCTAGCTTCCAAAAGCTTTTGTTGTGCTTCGTTTATAGCTAATATCCAAGCAAAATAAGTGGGAAAACCTTCTATGGGCTTCCAATCTAGGTTAAAATCCCATTCGCCATAATAATTTTTGTGGATACTCTCAACATAAGCTGGAGAAAGAGCCCCACTAACATTGGCATAATCAAAAGGAGCTGCCATTACTTTAGCCGCTAAAACAATCATAGATTTTTGAAAATCGCCATAATTAAAGTCAAAAAAAGGTGAATTAAGAATAAGCCCTTTCACTATATCTTTTTCTTCGCCGTCGATCATATAATTGCTCGTTATCAAGCCGCCCGTAGAATGTCCCATTAAGAATACCTCTTTGTTGCTTTTATCATAAATCTGTCGAAGCACGAGACTTATTTCCTCGTAATATTCATTTAAACTTTTACAATAATTTGGGTGTTGATGTTCTAAAAGAGATCTTCCATATTTTCTCAAATCTAGCGCATAAAAGTCATAGTTTTGTTCATTAAATGCTTTTCCTAAATGAGCTTGAAAAAAATAATCAACGTAGCCATGGATATAGAGTACCGCCTTTCTGTTGGTTTTATTTAAATCAGAACTAATCAGAGTAGCAACAACTTCACCTTCATAATCCGGGTCTAATTGAATTTGTGTACTTGTATAATCTTCGAGGATATCCATTTTGTTTATTAAAGCTTGATAGAAGAAAGTTTTATGATAAATAATCGGACTTTAATTGATAAAATCCTGTAGAAAATATCATCCTAACAAAGATAGGATTTTCGCTATAAACTCAGATTATAGAAAATTAGGGCTATCCGTGGGTAAGCTATGTTAAAATTAAAACTGTAGTACGCCTCAATAATGAAGATAATTTTGTAATTTCACAAACTCAATCAAAACTAAATCTAGCTAAAAAATGTCGAGTCGTTGGTTAATAAAACCTGTGCCTGATGAAGATCTTGTAAAAGAACTTCAGGACGAAATCAATGCCCCAAAGGCATTGGCTCAAATTCTTGTGCAACGCGACATAACTGATTTCGAGAGTGCTAAGAAATTCTTCAGACCTCAACTTTCTGAATTACACGATCCCTATCTAATGATAGATATGGACAAAGCTGTTCAGCGTATTAAAACCGCCATCGAAAATCAAGAGAATATCATGGTGTATGGCGACTATGATGTAGATGGAACAACTTCGGTTTCTTTGATGTATGGTTTTATTAAATCTATTTACTCTAACGTAACTTATTATATACCAGATAGATATTTAGAGGGTTATGGAATTAGCAAAATAGGAATAGATTACGCTGCAGACAATGGTATTAATTTGATTATAGCTTTAGACTGTGGTGTAAAAGCGGTTGAAAAAGTAGATTACGCTAATGAGCTCAATGTAGATTTCGTTATTTGCGATCACCATTTACCAGGAGATACATTACCTAAAGCTGTGGCAGTTTTGGATCCAAAAAGAAAAGATTGCGAGTATCCGTATAAAGGATTGAGTGGTTGTGGGGTTGGATTTAAATTAATACAGGCTCTAGCCAAGGAATTTGATGTTTCGGACCAAGAATTATTTACTTATTTAGATTTGGTTGCAGTAAGTATTGCAGCGGATATTGTTCCTATTAACGGAGAAAATAGAATTTTGGCACATTATGGTTTAGAAATTATAAATACTAAGCCTAGATTGGGATTAAAAATGCTTATCCCTAATGAAATTGCGGGTCATATCAATATTTCTAGGATTGTTTTCTCAGTAGCTCCTAAAATTAATGCAGCCGGTAGAATTAAACATGCCACAGATGCGGTTAAGCTGTTAATGGCAGAAAACGAGTTGAACGCGAGAGCTTATATGAGTGAAATCAATTCGCTCAATACCCAAAGAAAAGATTTAGATGCGGAAATTACAGATTCAGCTTTAAATCAAATTATTGAAAACAATGAAGAGGATAAATACTCTACGGTGGTTTATAATCCAAATTGGCACAAAGGTGTAATCGGAATTGTGGCTTCTCGTTTAACAGAGGTTTATTATCGGCCTACGGTTGTTTTCACCAAGGGAGAAGATGGTTATTTGGTAGCCTCCGCACGTTCTGTACGGGAATTTGACGTACATGAAGCCTTGTCTGAGTGTTCAGATTTATTAGATCGTTTTGGTGGGCACATGTATGCAGCAGGTTTAACCATGAATGAGGTGAACCTTCCTAATTTTAAAAGAAAATTTGAGCAAATTGTTAAACGAAATATTTTACAAACACAGCGCACGCCAACCGTTGAAATAGATACAGAATTAAGTTTTTCTGAAATTACACCCAAATTTGTTAGAATTTTAAAACAATTTCAGCCTTTTGGACCCGGGAATATGACACCACAATTTATTACGCGGAATGTTAAATCAGGAGGTCATGAGCGACAAATGGGCCGTCAAAAAGAGCACCTAAAGCTCAATGTATTCCAACCTGGAGTTAGACAGGTTTTTACAGCGATTGGTTTTGGTTTTGGCGATTTATTTAAAAGAGTTAAAAATGAACCATTTGATATGGTTTACACGATTGAAGAGAATATTTGGCAAGGAAAATCTCATCTTCAATTGAATATTAAAGATATTAGGTTTAAGGACTAATTTTTAATAAGCTTTTAAAAGCTAAACACTATTTATTGCAACCTATTAAACCATCAGCAAATCCCATATGCAGCAATGCATCTCCTTTGTTAACAACAGCTTGATTGTTGATAGCTACCACATATCCTGCTTTTTCCGCACGAATTTCAGATTTAAAATCTCCATAGGGACTTGTAATATATCCTAAAAGCTGATTTTCTTCTACAAATGATCCATTTTGCACCGCATGTATCCACATTCCAGAATCTGGACAGCGATACCAAGTTTTGTCGGTGATAAATACACTAGATAAACATGGTTCTGGAATTTGTTGTGACATCCCAAAATTATGTAGAAAACGATGAGCACAGTTTACTCCTTCGTTTATGGCATATCGATCAAACCTTAGACTTTCGCCACCTTCATACACTAATATTTTCTTGCCTTTTTCATAAGCTGCCATTCTAAAAGTTCCTGGAATCATGCTTGATTCAATGATAAAAGGTGCGTGTGTACTTTCGGACAATTTTCTAATTTCTGGATCAGAAAAATCCCCACGAACTTGAGGATAATTAGTTCGTTGTGAACCTCCCGTATGAAAATCAATTCCATAATCAATATATGGAACGATATGTTGCATAACGGTATAGGCAACTTTAGAAGCCAATGAGCCATTTTCATAACCTGGAAAAGATCGATTTACATCTTTTCCATCGGGTACATAACGAGAGAAATGAATAAATCCATATACATTGATAATCGGAACGCATATAACCATTCCTTTAGATACATGATTTAAGTCTGAATCAAGGATTCTTCTTACAATTTCTACCCCATTAATCTCATCTCCGTGCATGCCCGCTGAAAACAATATACTTGGACCTGGTTCTTCGGCTCTGTAAACATACAGGGGAATATCGATAACCGTTCGTGTGGGTAAGTGTGCGACATTCAAGTATATGATCGTTTCTTTTCCTGGTAAAATAGGTGTATCTAATATTCTAATTTCCTTCATGTTTATCCGTTGATTCTATTGATTTTGGTTTTGGATTGATTTTTAGCTCCGTGTTCCACAAATTTAATGATCGATTCGGCAATATTTACTCCAGTAGCCGCTTCTATTCCTTCTAATCCTGGTGATGAATTGACCTCTAACACCAATGGGCCTCTATCAGAACGGATTAAATCTACACCTGCCACTTGAAGCCCCATAGCTTTACATGCTTGTAAAGCAACAAATCTTTCTTCCTTAGAAAGTTTGGCTGGGGTAGCTGTACCCCCACGATGAAGATTAGACCTGAAATCGCCTTCTTTTCCTTCCCTTACCATTGCTCCAACAACTTTATTGTTGACAATAAGTACGCGTAAATCTTTTCCGCCAGCTTCTTTTATGTATTCTTGCACCATGATTTTTGCCTGTAAAGAATGCATCGCCTGAATTACAGAAATAGCAGCCATTTTGGTTTCTAACAACATCACGCCTACACCCTGTGTCCCTTCTAAAACTTTTACTACAATTGGAGCACCTCCTACAAATTCAAGAATTTCTTCGGCTTCTAACGAAGAGTTCATATTGGTATAAAAAGTCTTTGGAAAATCAATAGATTCACGTGATAATAGCTGCATTGAGCGAAGTTTATCGCGGGAACGTAAAAGCGCATTTGAATTTAAAGCTGTAAAAACATTCATCATCTCAAATTGACGAATAACAGCTGAGCCATAATGGGTAATAGATGATCCAATTCTAGGAATTATAGCATCTACACGCTCCAATTTATGTTTAACAACATGAATATTGGGTTCGTTTTTTTCCATGACCAAATTACACTTAAGTGGGTCGACAACAACTACTTTGTGACCTCTGTTTTTGGCTTCCTCTATCAATCTTGAGGTAGAATAGATATAACTAGAACGAGATAAAATCGCTATCTTCATAGATGCTTTAAATAAGAAGTTAAAGGTATGATATAAACTTGAAAATATTAAGATATATCAGAACTTGAACATTTTTTCTAAATAATTACTTCGCGTTCAAATAAATTTGTATTTTTGAACCTTAATTCAAGCATTATGGATCAGTTTTTAGGATTTGTATTTTTCTTAACTATGGCAGTTAGTGGTTTTTGGTGTCTAACATTCCTTATAGGTATTATTCCTTATTGGTTAGGACCAGGATTAGCAGAAACTAGAGGTAAAATCAATGCGGATGTTGATCCAGAGACTGTAAGGTCTAAAAAACTATACGAACAAGAAGGAGTAGAAGTACTTTATCAAAAATAATATTTACACGATTTAGTGTAATTAATTGAATTCTCGTAACTTGTAGAAAATATAAGTTATGAGAATTCTTTTTTTATGTCTATTCGTAATGGGATTCTTTGGATCCTGTGCGACCCAAAAAACCTCTTCTGTTGATAAGCAAGAATTAAGTTTCGAAGAAAACGAAGAGGGAGAATATGATATTATAGTCTTCGACAATCAGTATGAATACTATCTTAATGCGATTGCTAAGCCTATAAATTACTACTCAGAAAGCTATCTTAAAGCCAAGAATATTATCTATGTCAACGAGTGGAACTCTCGTCATTCTCAGCCTATGCGCTATGATCCAAATCTTTATGAAGTAAATATCGATTATCGTCAACAAACTGAATATGGGCATGAATTTGAGTATAAACTCTTTAATTTCTTCAAGTTTATCGAGTGGAAATATAAGGTCAAACTAGATAGATAAGCTAAAAAGTAACTAAATAAAAAGAGAGAATTTCATGTTAAATTCTCTCTTTATTTTATATTGAATGAAAAAGTTTTAAACTAATTCAATCTTTTGATCACTCTTTACAATACTACCAATTTCATAAGCTTCTTCTCCTAAATCTTTTAGTTTAGCTATGGTTGTATCAACGTTGTCTTGTGGAACCACTACAACCATTCCTACACCCATATTGAAAGTACCGAACATTTCATCTTGAGAAATATTAGCTCTTTTTTGTAGTTCTTGCATGATTTCGGGAACACGAATTTCTGATTTCTTGATATTTGCTCCTAGACCTGTTGGTAAGATTCTCGGAACATTTTCAATTAATCCACCACCTGTGATATGTGCAATACCATGTAATTCAACATCTTCCATTAATCCAAGAATGGTTTTACCATATAACTTAGTTGGTTCTAGAAGTGTTTCGTACATAGGTTTAGCATTCCATGTTTCGTGAAAATCTGTAAATACTTTTCTTATTAAAGAAAAACCATTACTATGAAAACCACTTGCTGGAATCGCAATAATAGCATCACCTTCTTTGATTTTGCTACCATCTATAATTTCATCTTTTTCAACAATTCCTACACAAAAACCAGCTACATCGTAGTCACCGATTTGGTACATTCCAGGCATTTCTGCTGTTTCGCCACCAATCAATGAAGTTCCTGTTTCTTTACAAGCTTTTGCAATTCCTCCCACGATTTCTGCAGCAACATCGCTATCTAATTTCCCGCAAGCTAAATAGTCCAAAAAGAAAAGAGGTCTAGCGCCGTGACATAGAATATCATTGGCACACATGGCAAAACAATCAATACCAACGGTATCATATTTCTTAACATCTAAGGCAATTCTTAGCTTTGTTCCAACACCATCGGTACCGCTAACTAGGACTGGATTCTTATATTTTCCGAGCTCGTAGAATGCACCAAAGCTTCCAATTCCGTTTAAAACGTTTGGGGAATGAGTAGCGGCAACTACATCTTTAATTTTGCTAACCGTTTCGTAACCCTCTTCTTTGTTAACGCCTGCATCACTATATTTCATGGAGTGTTTTTTATCAGAATTCATAGTGCATAAAATTAATCAATTAAGTTGTGCTGAAAAAAACTAATCTAATTTAATTTAATCTAGAGAGTTATTTTATTCTAAGCAGTCTTAAGAAGCATTAAAGTTCAATCTATTAGTGACTTCTACCAATTTTCTAGAAAGATCATTAAGCCAGTTTAAATCCTCTTTTATATGCTTTACTTCTTGCATTTCTAATCGAAATTGCTCTGTAATCTTTAAATTTCCATCGGCTAATTCCTGATCTCTTCTTTTCTCAATTTGTTTCCAATATTCTGCAATTTGAAAATCTTGTGCAATTTGAGCTTCTGGTTTTATAGAAGTATCATGATTTAAACTTCTTTGAATAATGTTTAATTTATCAGAAATAACCTCCATAGACTGCTTAAATTCATTTTTAATTTGAGCGCTGTTATGATTTTGAATATAACTTCCCAAACTTGCTAAGCCAGATAAAAAGTTTTGGTTTAAAACTAACCAATCATAGTAAAGTTTAGCGTTATTTTGTTTGGATTTTGGATCTTGTGTAAACCTTTGAAAAGCTGCATTTAACTCACCTGAGGCGGCAAAAGATTTTTTACGACTCAATCTATAATTGATATCTGAATCCGGGTTACAATAGAAATGCGTAATCTCTTCCATATACTTTTGATTCGCCTGTAGTGTGTCAATCATTGTAGATCTTAAGGTTTTAAACTCCCAATAAGGTAAAATGGTATAAGCTACCACCGTACTCACCACAGCTCCAATAAAGGTATCGATTAATCTAAATTGAATTACGCCCCATTGATCGGGTAGAATTAAAAAGAATGCGAAAATCACATTAAGTGTTATCGCTGTTGCAGCCCAAAAATAACTACGGTTGATAAGAGAGAAACCAAATATCATACTAGTTAAGGCAATGCTTAGATAGACATAAAAATTGTTGGTAATCAGAACAATTCCTATTGAAATCAATACTCCAACAATGGTTCCTAGAACTCGTTGAATCGATCTTTGCTTGGTTAAACCATAACTAGGACGCATGATTACAACTACCGTTAGCATAATCCAATAAGGATTTTCAACATTTAGTAATAAGCCCAAAAAGTAACCACCAACCATAGAAACGGTCAGTCGAATACTATGACGTAAAATAGGCGAAGAAAGCTGAAAACTCTCCTTAAATCCTTGAATCGTATATTCTTCTGAGCTCACAAACTTTTCGCGATAAACCTCTAAAATCGGTTGTAGTTCTTTATTCTTTCTACTTTGTAGTAAGTGCTGAACATTGGCAATCTTAGCAGTCTGCCTTTCTAAATAATCTTTATAATTTAAAAGAGCTAAAGAAATTGCTCTCACCTTTATAATGTCATGGGACTCGGCAAATTCTTGAATTTTTTGACTAAAATCCTCTCTAGTTGGAGAATTTTCTCTAGTGAAATTAATGGGTTTATCCGTTCTCAGGAAAAGCTCCATTTTTTTAAGCCAAACATATTGTTGGTGTAATTCATCCTGAAACTCCTTGAAAAGTTCTTCATTCCAATTGGGATGTTGTCTTAGAGAATAAACATCAATAGGATTTGCCATCGTTAATTCAGCAATATCTATAAGCTCCACCAACATCAGCATCTGTCTATTTCTTGTCTTAGAAGCACCGCCCAAAAGCTCGTTGGTAAACAATAATTCTCTTAAACTCTCTTGCTTTTCTGTAATCTGTTGATGCAGATCTAAACGCTTTGATTCATCTACTTTTTGATTTAGTTGATTTCTTTCCCACTGCAGATGAATGAAATTGGCATTTAAAGCAATTAATTCGGCTAATTTTTCATTCACCTGACGCTTTTTAGTTAAAAAATGAAAAAGCGTACTCATGATGATGTATCCCACACCACCAATGCACATAAGAAGCACGTGCTCCAAGGTTCCTGGTCCATCATAACGTTGAACCATACTAAGTACAACACCCATTAAACCTGAAAAAGCAAGCATATTGGCTCTGTGACCAAATACACCCAAGTAGGAAATGAAAAAGACCAAAACGGCAATTCCAATAAATAACAATAGTGTGTTACCAATAATAAAACTGATCAGAAGAAAACTGAGTGAATTCATAAGAATACTCAATCCCATGGTGAAAATACGCTTTCTAATATCACCTTGTAAGTCACAAAAAGAGGTTAATAAAACTCCGATCGTAACTGCTGGAATAGCATCAACATTCCCAGAAAAATAAGTAATTAAGCCAAAAACTAATACGGTGAACGCCATCAGAACACCGCGACTAAAGTCATAACTTAGTAAATAGCTTTTCATTTAATTTTAAACTTAAAACTTATAAAGTTTTTATTTTTATTAATGGCAATTATTTTTGTGTAAACTCAATTACAATCGGAGATTTATCAGCCGATAAGTATTCATAAGAAAGTTTATTTCCATCAAAATATCCGATGAGACTGTTTCCTGAATTTTTCATTGAATTTCCTAAATAAACATGGTAAACACCCCTTTTAGAACTTGGGTAAAAATGAGCTACCATGTGTTTTTTATCTTCATTCAATAAAACAAATTCACCGTTTTCTAAATTAGATTTGAAATAGGTTTTCCCTTCGAGAATGTATACCCCATTTACAGGCATATTGTTGATTTCTAAATTATTAGCGTCTAATTTGTTGGAATATTTTTTAAATATCTCAGTGCCAGGGTGCTCTGTTTTTGTTTCAGTTTTAATCACAACTTCTTTAGTTTCCTCTTCGCGATAAGTTGGAATTTGAGCTTGTTGTTTTTTTATACTTGCTACAGCATTGTTTAATGCATCTTTATAACCTTCTTCAAACTCTTTTACTTTCGATTCACCTTCGAATTTGTATAAAACAGTATCGTTACAATCGGTAAAACTTAATAAAACTTTATTACTGAAAGTAGATGAAACTTGGTCTAAATCTGCCGCTAAAACCAAACATGGATTTAGTTTAGCTTCTTCTGGCCAGAACTTTTTGGCGTTTGATAAAATCTTATAATCCTTTTGTGTAAGCAATAGGCGTAAATAATTGTTTAATTGATATTGGTTGGCACTAAATCCACTAAAGTTAGATGGAATGCTAATGTATTTATAGTCTGAAACTTCTTGCGCCTGACCAAATGCTAGAATAAAACCTAGTATGAGAGCTAATGTAGTTTTCATAGTAATATATTTTGTGTAAAGATATTGAATGTAACCTTGTTAATGTGTTTTAGAGAGATATAATTATCAAAGTTTGATTACATTTGTTTTATGTCGAATACAATCGGAAAGTTATTTCAGCTTACAAGTTTTGGAGAAAGCCATGGTAAGGCCATTGGCGGAATTATAACAGGTTGTCCAGCCGGAATTGCCTTGGATTTTGATAAAATTCAATATGAATTAGATCGTAGAAAACCAGGTCAATCTAATATTGTAACCCAACGAAAAGAAGACGATGAGGTTGAGTTTTTAAGTGGAATTTTCGAGGGTAAAACGACTGGAATGCCTATTGGATTTCAGATTGAAAACCAAAATCATAAATCAAAAGATTATTCACATATCAAAGATGCTTACCGTCCATCTCATGCTGATTTTACTTATGATAAAAAGTACGGCCATAGGGATTATAGAGGCGGAGGAAGAACTTCTGCCCGCGAAACAGCTAATTGGGTTGTAGCAGGTGCTATCGCCAAGCAAATCATCCCTGAAATTGAAATTAATGCTTATGTGTCTTCTGTAGGAGATTTATTTTTAGAGAAACCTTATCAAGCATTAGATTTTAGTAAAACAGATGAAAATGTAGTTCGTTGTCCAGACGATGAGGTAGCCGAACAAATGATTCAAAAAATTAAAGACACTAGAAAACAAGGTGACACGATTGGTGGTACGATAACTTGTGTTATTAAGAATGTTCCGGTTGGCTTGGGTGAGCCTATTTTTGATAAACTACATGCGCGCTTGGCCTTTGCAATGATGAGCATTAATGCAGTAAAGGGATTTGAGTATGGAAGTGGTTTTTGTGGTGCTAAAATGAATGGATCAGAGCACAATGATCTTTTTAATGAAGATGGTAGTACAAAGAGTAATTTGTCGGGTGGAATTCAAGGAGGAATATCTAATGGAATGGATATTTACTTTAGAGTTGCCTTTAAACCTGTTGCGACTTTAATGCAAACTCAAGCCACCATAGACAAAGACGGCAATCCTGTTGAAATGCAAGGAAAAGGTAGACATGATGCCTGTGTTGTACCTAGAGCAGTGCCGATTGTTGAAGCTATGGCTGCTATGGTTTTAGCTGATTTTAGTTTGTTAAATAAAACTCATTCTTAAAATAAAAATCAATAAAAAAGTCCTTAATTTATATTAAGAACTTTTCAATATTTTAAAGCTAATCAAATCTTATTTAGCTTGATTCATTACTTTTTCTTTTAGAGCAACATAGTCGATTTTATCATTTGGATATTCCGCCATCATTTCTTCTACTTTGTTTACCATATTTTCTGAGCCACAGAAGAAAGGAACACGTTGATGTAATTCACTTGGATCTATATCCATAATTCTTTGGAAACCATCGGTAGCTTTTCCGCCTGCTTGTTCACAGATAAACGCCATTGGATTACATTCGTATAATAAACGTAATTTTCCATAAGGGTGGTTTGTTCCAGAAGGATAGATGTAAATTCCTCCTTTTAGCATATTTCTATGGAAATCAGAAACTAATGAACCAATATATCTAGAAGTATAAGGGCGATCTCCTTCTGATTTCTGACAATATTTCAAATAATCCTTCACTCCTTGTGGGAAATGAACATAGTTTCCTTCGTTGATAGAATAAATTTTTCCATCTTTAGGGAATGTCATATTTGGGTGAGAAAGATAGAAAATGCCTAAAGAAGGATCTAACGTAAATCCATTCACCCCATTTCCTGTAGTATAAACCAACATGGTAGATAAACCATAAACCACATATCCCGCTGCGACTTGTTTGTTACCTGGTTGCAAAAAATCTTCAATCGTAACAGGTGTTCCATCTGGTGTAACTCTTCTGTAGATCGAGAAAATAGTTCCAACGGTTACGTTTACGTCGGCATTAGAAGACCCATCTAGTGGATCGATTAATACTACATATTTGCTTAAATGACTGTTAGCTTTGGACTCAACAGGAATAAAGAATTCATTTTCTTCTGATGCGATTCCACAAACAACTTCTCTTTGGGTTAAGGCCTTAATGAATGTATCATTTGCGAAAACATCTAATTTTTTCTGCACCTCTCCTTGCACATTGTCTTCTCCAACATCGCCTAATATGTCTTCCACCAAGCCATTTTTATTTACTTGTTGGTTAACAATTTTGGTGGCTAATCTAATGGAACTCAGTAGTCTAGAAAGTTCACCCGTAGAATATTTAAAATCCTCTTGATTGTCAATAATAAACTCCCCTAGGGTTTGATATGCATTTGCCATAATACTCTGATTAGTTATCCCAAATTTATGATTATTTTTGATGTAATAATAGTTTTGGCATATGACTTTAACCTATTTTTACTTCAATTTCATTTTAATTCACTTAGTGTATGTATAACAAGATACAGATTATTAACGGCCCCAATTTGAATTTGCTTGGTAAAAGAGAGCCTGATATTTATGGTAACAAAAACTTTGATGATTATTATCAGGAGCTAGTTGAACTGTATCCAAATCTTATTTTAAATTATTTTCAATCCAACCACGAAGGAAGTATTATTGACAAACTTCAAGATGTAGGATTTAGGTATGACGGAATAATATTGAATGCTGGTGCATTTACACATTATTCATATGCTATTGCCGATACTTTAAGAGCCATTTCTACACCAGTGGTAGAGGTACATATTTCAGACATTAATGCGAGAGAGGATTTTAGAAAAATTTCTGTCACTAAAGAGCATTGTATAGATATGATTACAGGAAAAGGCTTAGATGGCTATCGTATGGCGGTTGATGTACTTTTAAAAAGAATTAATCAGCACTAATTAGCCAGATTTAAATCGATTTACTTTCTCCAAAAAACTGGGGTTAATAAGATTAAAATAGTGAATAATTCTAATCGCCCTAGGAGCATTAAAAAGGAAGCAAACCACTTGGCTGCATCGGCCATATCCGCAAAATTATTTACTGGACTATATTTCCCAAATGCTGGACCCACATTTCCTAATGACGAAGCCGTAACACTTAAAGAGGAAATTACTTGATCATAATCGGGGTTGATATTAGTATCTAATAAAGCCATTATGATGGAGCCGAAAATAAATATCAGCATATAAATCATGAAAAAAGCTAAAACATTAAACACAATTTTTGGGGGAACGGCTTTTTCATTATAACGAACGGGGATAATGGCACTTGGGTGAATTAACCTTTTAAACTCACTATAGCTATTTTTAATTAGGATTATATGTCGCACGATTTTAACGCCTCCTGAGGTAGATCCAGCCATGCCTCCCGTGAATAGCAAAGCAAAAAATATGACGGTTAAAAATGGTGTCCATTGTGTGAAATCTGCAGAAACAAAGCCAGTTGTTGTAATGACAGAAACTACGCTAAATAATGAGTGTCTAAAGGCAGACTCCAACTCAAAATATTGATCACCAAAGGCAGAAATACTTACTCCTGGATGCGTAATCGTTGTCTGCGAGGGCTGTCCATAAAAGTGAACTACCACGGTTGAAATTATACTAATAACTACCACCAAACCCAAATAGAACAAGTATTCTTGATTTTTAAGTACTTTTTTATAAAGTCCTTTGAAAATGTAGTAATTCAGTACAAAGCTTGTTCCTGCGATAAACATAAATAAAATGACAATATATTGTAAAATCGGCGTATTGTTCCAGTAGGCCATACTCGCATTTTTGGTAGAAAACCCACCAGAGGAAAGCGTGCTCATTGCATGATTAATAGCGTCAAACCAATTCATGCCAAAAACCTTTAACAGAAACGCTTGTGCAAAGGTTAGGAGTAAGTAAATCACCCAAAGTCTTTTAGCGGTATCTGTAATCCTAGGATGCAATTTATCAGCTGTAACTCCAGGAGCTTCGGCCACGAAAAGCTGCATTCCACCAATTCCTAAGAGAGGAAGAATAGCTATCGTTAAAACGATAATTCCCATTCCGCCAATCCAATGCGTTAAACTTCGCCAAAATAGCAGACCCTTGGGCATAATTTCAATATCGTTTAATATAGATGCACCTGTTGTAGTATATCCAGACATGGTCTCAAACAGGGCATTGGTCAAGTCCATTTGATTTGCTTGCTGAGCAGCCTCAGATAACTGTGGAATCGTAAGAATATATGGTAAAGTTCCAAATAGGGCCATCCCAATCCAACCCACTCCAACAATTAAATAACCATCTCTTTTGCCTACATTTTTTTTAGCACCTCTAGATCCAAAGTATAAAGCCGAACCTGCTATGCAAGTTATAATCCCGGCAGAGCCTAAACCTTTGTATGCCTCTTCGCCATAATATAAACTCACAGGAACACATAAAAACATAAAGAATGAATTCAGTAATAAAAGTGTTCCTAATAAATTAAGAATAATGGGATAATTCGTTTTCTTTAAAACTGGCATAAATTAAGTTTTAAAATATTCTTCAACTTTATTAATTGAGCAAGGCTCAGAAAAGACTACTACTTTATCAAAAGGAAGAATTTTAAAATCTTTGGTTGGAATATATCCTTGATTATTTCTAATCACACCACCTACAATCGCTTTTTTAGGGAACTTAAGAGAGCCAATGGTGCGATTAGAGATTTTAGCTCCGTCGTCGACTCTAAATTCTAATACTTCGGCTTGTAAATCATATAGGTTGGTGACATCTAAAACTCTACCTTTGCGAATATGTTTAAAGATAGCGTTCGCTGTCATTAATTTCTTGTTGATAAATCCATTAATTCCAATCACCTGACTCAAGTGAATGTAATCTGTATTCTCAACAAGTGCAATGGTTTTTTTAACGCCTTTGGATTTGGCCAAAAGACAAGCCATAATATTGGTTTCGGAGCGACCTGTAACCGCTATAAAAGCATCAATTTCAGAAATTCCTTCCTCCTCTAATAAATCTGAATCTCTTCCATCCCCGTTCAAGATTAAAATATCATGAAATTCATCCGCTAAATCATACGCACGATCCCGATCTCGTTCAATAATCTTAACGTCATGCTTGCTATCCTTTAACAATCGAGCGGTTTTGGTGCCAATTCTTCCACCTCCCAATACCATAACATCAGCCAAACGATGATGGGGTTTACCTGATAGTTTGTGAATAATTTCTTTGGCCGTTTGCAAGGCGATAAAATAGACATGATCATCTCTTTTATAGACGGTATCACCTCTAGGTATGATGGTTTCATAAGTTCCGCCATCGGAACGAATTATAAAAATGGGAAGAAAATTAATTTCATCTCCAAATTGTTCAGCAACTTCTTTTACTGTTTTATTTAATACACTAGAATTAGGTTCTAAAATAATACCTAAAAGATTTAATGCTCCATTCTCGAATGAATGAATTTCATTGAAAACCGACTCTTCTATTAAGTTTAATATCTCGTTAGCTGCTAATTGTTCTGGCGAAATTAACATATCGATTCCAGCTCGCTGCATAGCTAATTGATTGGATCTTTCTAAATACTCTGGATTGGTAACCCTAGCAATTACCTTTTTACAACCAGATTTTTTAGCAATTAATGCCGACATCAAGTTGGTATTCTGAAGTTGAGTTACCGCAATAAAAATATCTGAATCGCTAATTCCAACTTCTTTTAGAGTTTTGAAGGAAGTACAATCACCTCGATGGGTTAAAACATCTATCTGTGACTCTATTTTTTCTAATTTCTCCTTATCTAAGTCTACAACAACAATGTTGAGCGACTCATTAGATAATAATTTCGCTAAATGAAAACCTACTTCACCTGCTCCTGCTATTATAATTTTCATGGATAAATTAGACTATTTTATAATGCAAGGTAGAAAAATCATTAATTCTATTGCAGAATATTATTAGAAATTACAAAGTTTAATTTTATACAGTAATAATAACGAATTAAAAAAACAATAGCTTACAAGAATGTATCACGCTCTTCGGTTTGGCTATCCCACATCAAGAAAGCTTTTAAGAAATCATCAATTTCACCGTCTAAAACAGAAGATACATCAGAAGTTTCCTCGCCTGTTCTTACATCTTTCACCATTTGATATGGATGTAAAACATAGTTACGAATCTGACTTCCCCACTCAATTGCTTTTTTATTGGCCTCAATTTCATTTCGAGCAGCCATTCGTTTCTCTAGCTCAATTTTATAAAGCTCTGACCTCAACATTTGCATTGCCAATTCTCGGTTTGCCAACTGCGAACGTCCTGCTTGACAAACTACTACAATTCCGGTTGGTGTGTGTGTTAACTGAACTTTGGTTTCAACCTTGTTAACGTGCTGACCACCAGCTCCACCCGAACGTGAAGTTTGTAATTCAATATCATTTGGATTAATGTCAATCTCAATAGAATCATCTACTAATGGATAAACATACACTGAAACAAAGCTGGTATGGCGCTTAGCATTAGAGTCAAAAGGTGAAATTCTAACCAAACGGTGTACTCCATTTTCTCCTTTAAGATAACCAAAAGCATACTCGCCTTCAATTTCTAGGGTTACGGTTTTAACACCCGCTACATCACCTGCTTGGTAGTTTAATTCTTTAACTTTATAACCATTCTTTTCGGCCCACATTAGATACATACGCATAAGCATGCTTGCCCAGTCACAACTTTCGGTACCACCTGCACCAGCTGTAATTTGTAAAACAGCACTAAACTCATCACCCTCTTCGGAAAGCATATTTCTGAACTCAATTTTCTCGAGTAATTTTAGAGCGCGATTATATTGCTTTTCGATTTCTTCTTCAGAGCCTTCGCCCATTTCTTTGTAAAATTCATAGAGAACATCTAAATCATTGGCAGCGCGTTTTACTTCTTCGTAATCTTCTACCCAAGATTTCTTTGTGTTAAGTTGTTTTAAATGGAGTTGAGCCGCTTTAGAATCATCCCAAAACTCAGGCGAAGCCGCCTTTTCTTCGTCATTTGCAATCTCGATTAATTTTCGGTCAATCTCCAAATATTCGTGTAAACTGTTTACACGATCTAACATATCTTTTAGTTGTTCACTCTGAATCATAGTTGCAAAGATACGGAATAGGTAGTTTCTGCGTATATAGTCTTTATTAAAAACTATTTAAAGCTGATTTAATCCCGTTTTATGTATTTGGTTAAAAATAGATTTTAAGCGCATCAATTCGTGTAATGAATGCACCTAGAATTTAATTACTCTTGTATTCTTAGATTTTTATTTTCTTAAATAATGAATTAAAGCACGACGTAAGTCGTTTTTAGGATGCATTGGATCTTTTTCATCAGCATAAACTTTCTTTACTTTTGGATTGTCTTTATTTAAGAAACCTAAATTAGCTTCTAAGCCTAACATTAAAAAATCAGCGAAACCAATTCTATAAACTTGATTATCGTCGATTTTTTTACCATTCAAATTCCAATGATTGCCATTTTTGGTTATATGTTCAGAGAATTGTAAAAATCCACCTTCGGTAATATTGGACATACCTGCATCTAGTACTTGAGTTAGTAAATCTCCCGTAATATCAGCTTCCACGATTTTTCCACCATAAGGCATAGCACGTAAAATATCATACTCAGAAACTGGTGGATACATCATATCATCTAATCGCATAGAACCAGAGTTGATAACAACTGCTTGTGCTTTAGGTGCTGCTTTTTCCATTGCCTTTACCACTGCTTTAGAAAAGTTGGTTGGATGATGACGAATAGAAGCTTCTAGAACATCAAAAGGCTCTCCTTCTTCTAGAACGATTTTCATAGCATCAAAACCAATGGTAGCATAGCTATCTGCAGCG
The DNA here is from genome assembly GCA_964553105.1 of uncultured Weeksellaceae bacterium. Taxonomy (GTDB): domain Bacteria; phylum Bacteroidota; class Bacteroidia; order Flavobacteriales; family Weeksellaceae; genus Profundicola. The sequence continues at coordinate 24,498 of CAZKJO010000006.1, forward strand.
ATTTTCATCCACTTATCAACCACGGCCTTTGTTTTTGCTTGTAATGGAATGCTTTCATCCATTTTCACTAAATCCAATGTAGCCTGACGGATATTATTGTTTTTATCAATTTTAAGTTTGTTGACATAAACTGTTCTAGCATTGGCGTGGGCCTTAGTTATAGGTACTTCTCCCACTACTTTAAATCTACTATCATGCTCATGTCCACCAATTATTAATGCTAATCCAGGAATTTGCTCAGCTAATTTAATGTCATCTTCCATGTTAAGGTGAGTTAGCGCAATAACAGCGTCACAACTTTCTGAAAGCATATCATATTTTTCTTGGGCTGTTCTGAATACATCTTTATAGGCTACATAGTCTGCTTTATTAAAAGGAAGAAGAATACTAAAAATACCAATTTTAACTTCTGTACCGTCTTCATCTTTTAAATCTAAAATCACTTCCTCGGGCATATATTCTTTGGTTCCGTCTGGTAGAACTTTATGAAAAGGTGAAAAAGTGTGATTATTATAATGGAAGGTATTCGATGAAATCCATGTGAAATTGGATTCATTTAATCTATCTTGAAATTCAGATTCTTTAATATCAAATTCGTGATTTCCTAAACCTGCAAAGTCAAGACCAGCAGCATTTAGTGCATCAATCATCTGAGCTCCACGAATTCTTTGGTTATTATGTTTTAGACTATTAAATACAGAAGGACTCAAAAAATCTCCTGCCATGAGCATAAAAGTATTAGGATTTTTTTCTTTTTCTCGGTCTTTGATGGTGGCCACACGTGCCAAGCCTCCTTCTTTGCCATTGTTCAAAGCAGCAATTTCATAAATATCGTTGATTTGTACCAAAGTAAGTTCAAAAATACCATCGTCGGTGGATGATATTGTTTGATTTTGCACCACTTGTGGTGTATAACAAGCACTAAAGATTAAAAAGCTAAAAAATGTGAGTAAGGTTGTTCTTCTCATGATAATGAGTTTTAAGTTATATAAAAATTGAGAGTAATAAATATACAAATATTTTATTCTAATCTTTAAAGCTATGATTTTGATGATTTTCCTTTGTTATTTTGTAAAATTATAGGCTAAATCAAGAATAGCATCACATATCAGTTAATTAATCATATCAATAAGTTTTAAATGTTCAAATATTAACAAAATAGATGTTGAATGTTCTTGGAGAATTGACTGAATGATTTGTAAATTGCAGCTTAATTATACTTCATGTTCCCCAAAGAAAATAATTTCACAAACGCTACCTTCAATCCTAAGTCAATGCGAGAAGAATGCGGTGTCTTCGGAGTTTATTCACATAGAAATATAGATACATTTTCAATCCAACAATTTGGTATGTTTGCTTTGCAACATCGTGGTCAAGAAGCATGTGGCCTTAGCGTTTTGAAGGATGGAGATTTGATAACTTTCAAGGAAGAAGGATTAGTCTTAGATGCTTTCAAGCATATTGAGAATCCTGAGGATTTTATGGGTAATGCAGCGATAGGGCACACCCGCTACTCAACAGCAGGAGATGGAAGCACCAAAAACTTTCAGCCACTATATGCTGTAAATCAATATGGAAAACCTCATTTCTCTATTGCACACAATGGAAATTTAATTGAAACGGACAATCTTCGTGAGTATTTAAAGAAAAAGGGATTACCCTTTATTGCGACTTCAGATACAGAAGTTATGTTACGTGCGATTCAGTATCATGCAGAGGATCCAGTGGAAATAGCTGTTCGTAAAGCTGCAAGAAATTTAAAAGGAGCTTATTCTGTTTTATTATTGGTTAAAGACAAATTAGCTGCTTTTCGAGATCCCAACGGAATCCGTCCCTTATGTATGGGTAAATTAGACGAAGATACTTGGGTTTTTTCATCAGAGAGTTGTGCTTTTGATGCGATTGGAGCAACCTTCGTTAGAGATTTAGAGCCAGGAGAAATCGTGGTTTGTTCGCCAGATGGTATGAAGTCGTATAAGTTTGTTGACGAAACAAAAGACAGAATGTGTTCTTTTGAATACATTTATTTTGCTCGACCTGATTCACATTTTGCGGATAGGGATGTTTATGATTTACGCGTACAAAGTGGTAAGAAATTATTTGAGCAATCGCCAGTGGATGCCGACGTCGTGATTGGTGTTCCAGATTCTGGAATTCCATCTGCGATAGGTTATTCAGAGGCAAGTGGTATACCTTTTCAGCCAATTTTGGTTAAAAATAGATACATGAGTCGTTCGTTTATTGTTCCTACACAAGAAATGCGCGAACGTATTGTGAATTTAAAATTAAATCCAATTATCCCTAAAATTAGAGGAAAACGTTTGGTAATTTTAGATGATTCTATCGTAAGAGGAACTACCAGTAAGTTGTTAGTTAAGATTCTAAAAGAAGCCGGAGCGAAAGAAATTCATTTTAGAAGTGCTTCTCCACCAATTATTGCACCATGTTTCTTAGGAATTGATATGCCAACCAAGGATGACTTGATTTCAGCGAATAAAACCAAAGAGGAGCTTAGAGAGTATTTAGATGTAGATAGTATCGATTTCTTATCTGTACCAAGTTTACAAGATCTATTAGGTTCAAAAAATCATTGTTTCGGTTGTTTCACAGAGAAATATCCTGTTGAAAGATTGACGGCAGAAGAAATTGCTGCAATTGAAATTGCGGATTAATTAAAATTAAAACTTAAAATTATTTAGTTCTATCGGGATTTTGCTTTACAAAAGCAGACCATCCCGAATAGCTTTTTCCTGTGTCTAAACGACCTGAATTGAAATGATGGCAAACAGCTGCTGCTAAGCCATCTGTAGCGTCGAGGCGAATAGGTAAATCTTTGATTTTAAGTAGGTGTTGAAGCATTCCAGCAACTTGTTCTTTACTTGCATTTCCATTACCCGTAATCGCCATTTTAATTTTCTTTGGCGAATATTCTGTGGTAGGTACTTCGCGGTACAAGCTGGCTGCCATTGCAACACCCTGCGCACGACCTAGCTTTAGCATAGATTGAACATTTTTTCCAAAAAACGGAGCTTCAATGGCCACTTCATCTGGATGGAAATTATCAATGAGACCTAAGGTTTTTTCAAAAATTCGCTTAAGTTTTATGTTATGATTGGGTAGCTTATGCAATAAAAGTTCGTCTAACATAATGAGTGTCATTTTGTTATTAACCACTTTAATGATCCCATAGCCCATCACTGTGGTACCAGGATCGATGCCTAAAATAATTTTCTCAGTCATTTTAGATGCTTTCATAGGAAAAATATTTAAGCAGAATATAAGCTAATAAAGATTGGAATACTACAAAGAGAAGTTTAGAAAAACTTACCTCTTCTTCGCATGTTAGGATTCTGCATATTACGCCCAACATTCATCTTTTTTAATTGTTCTTCGAACATTTTGATTTGTTCGCTAAGCATGTTTTGTTTATCTTCTGTTTTCGCCTCAGATAGCCATTTTTGAGCTTCTTGTTTACGACCTCTAGACATAGCACCTGCAGCAAGATTCATCTTCGCCATAGCACGATCATGAGCAAAAGAAAGCCCATGCTCTAAAGCTTTTCGCATATATTTCTCTGAAAGACTGATGTTATTTTGTCCTTCAGTTAAACCCATCATATAGTGATAGTAACCAAATTGCTTTTTAATTAATTGTGTTTCTGGTTTCTTAATATGAAACAACCATTTTTTGGCGCCTTCTAAATCACCATTACGCATTTTCCAGAATGCTAATAATATAAATTCATTTCGGAAATATAATATAATCGGAAAAATTGAAAGAAGTAATAAGATAATACCCCAAGCAATTTCTCTTGTACTAAACATATATATGGAACCTGCGATTAATAAAAACGCCAGGACAAGTTTTAAATATTTATTCATGTGAATGTTTTTGATGGTGCAAAGATACTTCTTTGATAGAAACTCAAAAAATAGATTTAAAAAGAGCTTAGAGACTTATTTTTCTAGAAAATTCTTAGTTTTTGCAAGAAATTCTTCAGGGTTATCTGCGTGCAACCAGTGTGTTGCATTACTCACATAATCAATTTCTGCATTCGGGAAATAGCCTAAAATTAAATCTTTATCTTCTGGTAAGATATAATCAGAATTGGCTCCCCCCAAAAATAAAGTTGGGTTAAAGAATTGTTTATCAGGTAAATTGTTAGCAATGATACTCCCATAAGTGTCATACAATGCTTTTAAATTAAATCTAAATCCATAGGTTTCGTCTTCTTTTCGATAAACACTTTTCATTAAAAATTGACGAATGGAGTTGGATTTAATGTGAGGTTTTAAAAACTCCTCTACATCTGACCTCACTTTTACTTGACTAAAATCTACATTATTTAGGCCTTTTAAAATCTCATTATGATGAGGTTTATAAGTTTTGGGAGCCATGTCAGCAACAATTAGCTTCTCAACTTTATCTGGGAAATCCAACGCCAAAGACATAACTACTTTTCCACCCATAGAATGACCGATAAAAGAAGCTTTCTCTATGTTATAATGCTCCATATAGTCAATTAAATCCTGCGCCATAGCTTGATGCGATGTATCGTCATCATGAAAACTTCTACCGTGGTTTCGCAAATCCACCAAGTGAGTCGTGTATTCTTCAGCGTATTTTTTGCCTAATGTATTCCAGTTGTCTAATTGTCCAAAAAGACCATGAACAATGATAAGGTGGTTTGGTTTTTCGCCTATTATTTTGCTATGTAGAATATTCATTTAATCTTTTTTATGTGTTAATTAAATTATAGTTGAGCTAATTCAATCTTACGTAAATACAGTTGAATTGTGTTTTCTAAACCTAAGTAAAGCGCTTCAGAAATCAACGCATGACCAATAGAAACCTCATCAATTTGCGGAATTTCACGAATCAAAAATTCAATATTATCTAAACTTAAATCGTGTCCTGCATTCAATCCAAGTCCGTGTTCTTTTGCCAATAAAGCAGTTTCTTTATAAATATCAATAGCATTTTTGTTCCCTTTTGCATATTCTACCGCGAAATCTTCGGTGTATAATTCGATTCTGTCTGCTCCAGAGCTAGCAGCTGCTTCAACTAATTTTGGATTAGGATCTAAGAAAATAGAAGTTCGAATTCCATTTTGTTTAAACTCTTGAATTACTTCTTTTAAGAAATCTTGATGCTTGATGGTATCCCAACCTGCATTAGATGTAATTGCATCCACACTGTCTGGTACTAAAGTCACTTGTTCTGGTTTGTTGTCCAAAACTAATTTCATAAAGGACTCAATCGGGTTTCCCTCGATATTAAACTCTGTAGAAACAATCGGCCTTAAATCTGCAATATCCTGATAGGTAATATGTCTTTCATCGGGTCTAGGGTGAACTGTAATTCCTTGTGCACCAAATTCTTGGCATTTAATAGCAGCAGTAACTACGTTAGGTTCATTTCCACCTCTCGCATTACGTATGGTAGCAATTTTATTAATATTTACACTTAATTTTGTCATAATTTAAAAATAATTTTAACCCGTCAAGGTTTGCATAACTTCTAGATCGAATTCTCTACTTGCAGTTACCAAATGATCGAATAAATCTGACTGAACTGTTTCAAATTCAACCCAATCAGAAGTTTTCGTGAAACAATAAATTTGTAAGGGCATTCCTTGTGGTGTGATTTCTAATTGTCGAACAATTAATGTGTCCGAGTTAGATATATTGGGATTTTCTTGTAAGTAACTTTGAGCGTATTTTCTGAAAACTCCAATGTTTGTTAGCCTTCTTCCATTGGCTAATAAATTTGGATCGGCAGAATGAACATTCGTTTTTGCCAGATCCATTCTTTTGCGTGTGATATAATTCTTGATTAAATCGATATTTTGATACTTTTCAAGCATTTCATCGGAGCAGAATTTAAAAGACTTAACATTAAATACAATCGATCGCATAACACGTCGGGTATTTGTATGTCTCATTGCTTCATAGTTCTTAACCTCCGTAGTGATTAAATCATACGTAGGAACAGATGAAATGGTCTTGTCGAAATTTACGATTTTACAAGAGACTAAGTTGATTTCCTTTACGGTTCCTTCTACATTATATTTAGGAATCGCAATCCAATCGCCTACTTTTACCATCTTGTTAGAGGCAATTTGAATTCCAGAAACAAAACCTAGAATGGTGTCTTTAAAAATTAATAATAAAATCGCCGTAGCCGCTCCAAGTCCTGCTATAATGCTTCCCCATTGAACATTAAATAAAATGGAAATGATAATTAAAACCACAAAAAATATGGTGATAATCTTCATTAATTGACTAAAAGTACGAACAGCAACTGTGCGGTAATTATTCTCGTCGGTGGCAATAGACAATACAGCGTCGGCTCCTCTCAGAAACAACTGCAGAATAATGAGCACAAATCCAATATCGAAGAGTTTTCCCATTCCATCCAACACATTGGGAGTCGGGTAGAGTACATAGGGAGCTAGTATTCTGGTGAGCGCCAACGGAATCAAATGAAACAAGGAATTAAATACCTTATGATCATAAAAATGATTGTCCCATTCAAAATTGGTAAGGTTCACTAACTTTTTCGTGAAATAGAGAAGGATATTCTTAATTATAAAATCTAAAATTATGAATAATCCTATCAAAAGCGTCACACCAACCACAATGAGTGATATAGTCTGATACTGCGGACCTACAAATTCAGAAATATAAGTCTGAAATTGTTCCACCCATTCATTTCTAAAGGGTTTTAATTCTTGTTTAGTGTACCAACTCATAAAG
>CAZKJO010000006.1:31355-60649 GCA_964553105.1 uncultured Weeksellaceae bacterium
TGGGAATCATAGTTTTAGCTTTTCAGGCAGTCAATTATGTACTTCCAGCATATAGTTCCAAGAAATTTGGCGGATCTAGATTTGGTGTAATTGGAGCATCAATAGGCTTGTTAGTAGGCATAATTTTCGCTCCATTTGGTTTGGTTTCAATTATTATTGCACCATTTTTAGGAGCTTTCATTGGGGAATTTCTTCTGAATAAAAGTAATACCAAAGCTTCTTTTAAAGCAGCATTCGGGACTTTTGTTGGCTTTATGATTAGCACCGGCCTTGGAATGCTATTATCATTAATATTTTTGGTGTATGTTATGTGGCAATTATCCACAAACGCTGGTTGGAATTGGATTTAATCCTTATTTCTTTAATTTTCTTCTATTAAACTTTAATTATTAAACATGAATCTAGATTTTCAAGAATTACTTAAAACCGCTACCAAAGCAACTTACTTAGCAGGGAAAGAAATATTCAGACAGTATAAATCAGAATACCAAACTGAAATTAAACAAGATGGTTCACCAGTGACTTCTGCAGATTTAGCAGCTAATGATATTTTAATGAAACATCTTCAGCCGACTAAAATTACGGTAATTAGCGAGGAAAGTGGACATTACACCCATGAATTCCGTCAAAATAATACTTATTGGTGCATTGACCCTATAGACGGAACGCATGATTTTGTAGATAGAACAGATGAGTTTTGTGTTTCGGTGGGTTTGGTTGATGAAAATACTTCTAAACTTGGTGTTTTATATGCTCCAGCCTTGGCTTTATTTTACTTTGCAGCAGAGGGTGTTGGTTCATTTAAATTTAATTCAAGCTTTGATAATTTGGAGAAAAACCTTGAAAACGATGACTTTTTAAATTATTTAATTTCTAATTCAGAATCTTTACCGAATCATTCTCTACAAGAAAAACAGATGTTTATGGCGAGTCGCTATCATCGTCATCCAAAGATAGAGGCGCATATCAATAAATTAAAAGAGAAGTACCCAGATTTGGAATTGGTGACTATGGGTTCGGCGATTAAATTAGGTTTAATGGCTGAACGTAAGGCCAATGAGTATTTAAGATTTACAAGATTTAATTTTTGGGATGTTGCAGGTGGTCACGCGATCTGTAAATATGCGGGCTTAAAGCTACTTCAACCGAATACAGATCTAGAAATTAATTACGAGCGAGAAGACATGCGCATAGAAGGATATGCCATGAAATGGTAAGCAAATAAATTTTAATGAAGTTGTTTCAATTCAAGTTGAATATTTCTGCCGAAGAATCTTCTAGTTAATCGTTGGAAGTTTTTGGTGAAATCAGAAACATAGAATTTATAGCTAGCTTCTTTGTCTTGACTTAAGCTCTCGTTTTTAAATAAAACATCTTTTAGCGAATGAGCTACAATAAAAGGAGAATCAACAACTTGCACACGTCCATCAAAATATTCTGCGATTTCTTTTTGGATTAAAGGATAATGTGTACAACCTAAAATAATTGAATCTATATCTTTTAATTTTTTGTTCGACATATAGTTATCTACTGCTGCCTTAGAAATCTTTGAATTAGCTAAGCCTTCTTCAATTACTGGAACAAATAGTGGCGTTGCAAACTCTTGTACCTTAATGTGTTTGTTGAATTTCCTAATAGCCTTTTTATAAACGCCAGAGTCTACGGTTGCTTTGGTAGCAATCACACCAATTTTTTGATAAAAACTATAAGCAACTTTTTCAGCTACAGGTGTTATTACATCAATTACGGGAATGCCCTTGGGGTCAGCAATAGATTTTATTTCTTTTAAAGCATTTGAAGAGGCTGTGTTACAAGCTACAACAATGACTTTACACTTTTGATCAATTAAAAATTGGGTTATGCTGGTAGAGAAATTTTGAATGGTTTCTGGAGATTTATTTCCATAAGGCAAATGCTTAGCATCACCGAAATAGATAATACTCTCCTGTGGTAAAACCTTCTTAATAGCTTTGGCTATCGTCAATCCACCAACACCCGAATCAAAAACTCCAATGGGTCTCTCGTCACTCATTATGCAAAGCTAAACAATAAACAAATCAGACGCGATACCATCTGCAAAAAATCTAAACTCTGGATTTAAATAGAGTTTGTTTTCCTTTAAAATAAGCTTTCCTTCTTCAATGAATTGCTTCGTATTTTCTTGCCATTCCGTAAATAACTCTTCGGGAACTTGATCTTTTAAAAGTTTTAAATCAATACCATATACTGTCCTAAGTCCAATCATAGTCAATTCATTTAGAATGTCATTGGGAGTCAGAATTTCTCTTTCTTGGTTTAATTTATTCTGCTGAATTGACTGAATATATTTGCTGTTGTTTGCGATATTCCAATAGCGTTCTTTGCCGTTGTAACCATGTGCAGAAGGTCCAACGCCAGTATATAATTTTCCCAGCCAATAAGATGTATTGTGCTTGGAGTAAAAGTCAGGTTTTCCAAAGTTTGAAATCTCGTAATGATCAAAACCATGAGAGGTTAAAGTCTCCACCATCATTTGAAATTGATGCTGTTGTTTTTCTTCGTCAACATCGGCTATAATACCTTTATTTATTTGATGTTGAATTATAGTTTTTGGCTCAATAGTAAGTGCATAAGACGAAACATGTGGCACTTTCAAATCTATTGCTTTTTTCAAGTTTTTACTCCACATTTCGCTGGTAGTAGTAGGCGAACCATAAATCAAGTCAATTGAGATATTTTCAATACCAGCGTCTTGAGATCTTTTAATGCTAGCATCGGCTTCTTGAGCTGTGTGAGCTCGATTCATTAGTTTTAAATCTTTATCAAAAAAAGACTGAACTCCCATGCTCAAGCGATTGATTGGAGATTGTCTAATTTCCTTGACTTTACTGGCATTTAAGTCATCAGGATTTGCCTCTAATGTGATTTCAGCATTGGGTGCAATTTCAAATAATGTTTCAATTTGATGGAATATTTGATAAAACTCACTTGCATTTAAAACAGAAGGAGTTCCACCACCTAAATAAATGGTTTCTAAGGGTTTTTTGATTTCATGTTGACGCAATTTCAATTCTTTACAAATCGCCTCCACCATTTCGGCTTTTTGCTGAAAAGATGTTGAAAAGTGAAAATTACAATAACTGCATTTTTGTTTACAGAAAGGAATGTGTAGGTATAAATGCATTATTTAATCAAGGTTTTTAAAAAGCTTTTTCGTCCGATTTTTCTTGTGATAAAGTCTTTTTGAATATCTAAACCGCGGGCCGGAGAATATTCTCTTCCGTAGTAAATGATTTGTAAGTGTAAATCGTTCCAAATTTCTCTAGGGAACAGTCTTTTAGCGTCTCTTTCGGTTTGTTCTACATTTTTACCATTGCTCAAATTCCAACGCCACATCAACCTGTGAATATGCGTATCAACCGGAAAAGCAGGAATTCCAAATGCTTGAGCCATGACAACAGATGCCGTTTTATGTCCCACACCCGCTAAGGCTTCCAAATCTTCAAAATTATCTGGCACAATACCTTGATGTCTATCCATCAGTTGATTGGCCATTAAATGTAAATTTTTAGATTTAGAATTATTAAGTCCAATGCCGGTAATTAATTCCTTAATATGGTCAATACTTAATTTAGCCATTTTGGAAGGCGAGTCAGCCACAGCAAATAATCCCGGTGTTACTTCATTTACCTTTTTATCCGTTGTTTGTGCAGATAAAGCCACTGCTACCAACAGAGTGTAAGGGTCTTTATGATCTAATGCAGGTTTTGGATTTGGGTATAACTCTTGAAGTGAGTCGATGATAAATTGAACTTTTTCGGCTTTTGTCATGAATGATTAGTTTTAATACAATAGGAATTAAATGCTATCAATATTAGCAAAATTAACGGAAATAAACGAGAAGCAATAACGCATTAAAATAGCTAGTAGAAGTAGAAATGATTTTATTGAAAACAAGCTGGTTTTAAAAATTATAGCGAATAATGTTTAAATTTACAAAATGAACATAACAAATTGGATAGACGATTTTAAGGAACCCTTGTTCATAGCAGGGCCATGTAGTGCAGAGAGTGAGGAGCAAATGCTTAGAATTGCATCTGAATTACCTCCGCAAGTTAAGATCTTTAGAGCTGGAATTTGGAAGCCTAGAACCAAGCCTAATTCATTTGAAGGTGTTGGAGCTATAGGTTTGAATTGGCTTAAAAAAGTGAAAGAAGATTATGGCTTTAAAATCACTACTGAAATAGCGAACGCTAATCATGCTAAATTAGCCTTGGAATACGATGTAGATATCTTGTGGATTGGTGCAAGAACTACAGTAAATCCGTTTCAGGTTCAAGAAATTGCAGAAGCTCTAAAAGGAACGGATAAAATCGTTTTGGTTAAAAATCCTGTCAACCCAGATCTTGATTTATGGATTGGAGCTTTAGAAAGATTAAATGGTCAGGGAATTACCAAGTTGGGTGCTATTCATCGTGGTTTTTCTACCTATAAAAAAGATAGATATAGAAATCAGCCACAGTGGCAAATTGCCTTAGATTTTAAAAATAAATATCCAGAGATTCCATTGCTTTGCGACCCTTCGCATATTGCAGGAGATAGAAAATTAGTAGAAGAAGTTGCTCAAAAATCCTTCAACTTTGGGTTTGATGGATTGATGGTTGAAACACATCACACACCAGATGAAGCTTGGAGCGATGCTGCACAACAAGTGACGCCTGAAAAGTTAAAGAGTATTATAGAGAATTTAAAAATTCGCTCTCAAGATCAGGAAAATGTTGATTATCATTTGACTTTAGAAAGATTGAGGAATCAAATTGATGATAAAGACAGAGCTGTTCTGGAATTACTTTCTGAAAGAATGAAAGTAGCTAAGGAGATTGGCGAATTAAAGAAAGAACATAATATTACAGTTTATCAACCCAAAAGATGGAATAATTTGCGCGAGTGTATGATTGAATTAGCACTTGAGCAAGGACTTTCAGAAGAGTTTGTTCATGATTTTATGACAGCTATACATCAAGAGTCGATTAAAATTCAAAACACCATTATGGCAGAAAACACAAGCATATGAAAGGTCTAGTCACCAAATCAACAGGCAGTTGGTATGTCGTTAGAAGTGAAGATGGAAAGAGCTACGAAGCGCGTATTCGTGGGAAATTCAGATTAGATCAAATATCTCACACCAATCCTTTGGCGGTGGGAGATCATGTAGATTTTGATTTAGATAGTGATGATTTAGCCGTAATTACGAATATTTATCCAAGAAATAATTACATCATTCGTCGTTCGGTGAATTTGTCTAAAAGAACGCATATCATCGCTTCTAACATCGATTTAGCTTTCTTAATAATTACCATTGCAAACCCAAGAACTTCCACAGGTTTTATTGATAGATTTTTGGTGACTTGCGAAGCTTATCAAATTCCTGTGATGATGGTATTTAACAAAGTTGATGAATGGCGAGAAGAAGAAATCGAGATTCATGAGGATATGAAATACACTTATGAAGATATAGGTTATGATACGATGACGGTTTCGGCTTTGAGGGGTGATGGATTAGAAGAATTAAAGGCTAAATTAAAAGGAAAAATTAGTTTAGTAGCTGGACATTCAGGGGTTGGAAAGTCTACTTTGGTAAATGCACTTTCGCCAGGTTTAGATTTAAAAACGAAAGTTGTTTCTGGTTTTAATAACAAAGGAAAGCACACTACTACTTTTGCGCAGATGTATGAATGGCCATTTGGTGGATATGTTATCGATACGCCTGGAATCAAGGAGTTTGGCCTAGTAGAGATTGATAAGGACGAAATGCAGGATTATTTTCCGGAAATTTTCGCTTTAAGAGGCGATTGTAGATTCCATAATTGCAATCATTTATTGGAACCAAAATGTGCTGTAAGAAAAGCTGTAGAAGAAGGTGAAATAGCTGGAAGTCGATATGAAAGTTATCTAACATTTTTAGAAGAAATTAATGAGGACGATTATTCAAAGAGTTAAAAACGCAGAGGTAAAAGTTGAAGGTGAAATCATAGGAAAAATCAACCAAGGATTACTTGTTTTAGTTGGATTTGAAGAGCAAGAAGAACAGGATGACTTTGATTGGATGATTAAAAAAATCACTCAATTACGCATTTTTAACGATGAAAATGATGTGATGAATAAGTCTGTAAAAGATATTGATGGCGAAATGTTGATCGTTAGTCAATTTACGCTTCACGCCTATTGTAAAAAAGGAAATCGCCCTTCTTATATACGTGCAGCTAAGCCCGATGTTGCTATACCATATTATGAGAAATTCCTTCAGGAATGCGAAATTGCCTTAGGTAAAAAGGTTCACAAAGGTGAGTTTGGAGCTGATATGAAGGTATCACTCATAAATGATGGTCCAGTAACCATTCTTCTGGATTCTAAAATAAGAGATTTATAATTAACGTCTGGATCTCGATTTCGCTCTCGTTTTTCTACTGTCTCTTTTGAGAGTAAGACCTAATACAATTGACAAGAAAATCCCGAAAAATAAATATAAGAGTGGGAAAAGTATCACGTAATTCTTGATGGTATAAATATCTCGCGCTTGAGTTTCTGTCATTTCTCCTTGTTTAATAGAATAGTTTCTTGCCGTTTCAAGGTAATCGGGAGATATATAATAGTGAATTAAAAACTGTGTTGGTATGGTAAATAGTGCAATTAAAATCGTTAAACCCATCGCCGAGTTAAAGGCATGTTTAAACTTAAATCGCTTTTTGAATCTATGAGCTCTTTTGTCTAATAAGAATAGAATATAGCTCAATGTTAAAGGAATTAAAAATAGAAAAGTTAAATATCGGTGCGTCTTAAAGTTTCTATCATGCCAACCCATCTCATATTCAAAAGCTGTCCATAAGAGAGATAGTAATAAAATAATAAGCGCCCAACGAAATTCGTACTTCGTAAAGTATTTCTTCATATTTCCATCTAAAATGTTAAAAGTACTATCTTTTTAACATTTTACATAACACTTAAACCAATTTAAAATCATCTATTTTGTTAAGTTCTATTTTCTGCTTTTCAAAGCTCTCTGCATCAATAGGTTTGGTTGCTTCCTCTATTAATACCGTTTTAAAGCCTTCTAATAGTGCATCTTTGATTGAAAAGTAGACACAATAATCGGCTGCGATTCCACAAAAATGAATTTCTTCTACTCCTTTTTCTTTAAGGTATCCCGCTAATCCTGTCGATTTTAGATGTCCGTTGTCATAAAATCCACTATAGCTATCAATTTCAGGATCCATGCCTTTTCTAAAAACAGCTTCTGCGGTATTTAATTCTAGATCTTTATGGAACTCTCCTCCAAAAGTGCCTTGCACACAGTGATCTGGCCATAATCTTTGTGTCATTCCGTTTAATTCTATTTCCTCGAACATCTTTTTTCCTTCGTGCTGAGAAGCAAAACTTTTATGGTTTGCAGGATGCCAATCTTGTGTTGCAACCACCAAATCATATTGTGGGATTAATTTATTAATAACCGGAATCACTTGATCCCCATTAGCTACAGCCAGGCTACCGCCTGGTAAAAAGTCATTTTGAACATCGATTACAAGAAGTGCTGTTTTCTTCATTTTTAATTGTTTTGCTGTCTATCAAAGATATTCATAAATGAAATCAAAACCAATAATCAGAATTTGATATAAAAAAATGACTTTAACTAAGATAGAACTTAGTCAAAGTCATTTTATAAATAATTTATTTTTTATTGCTTAATTGTAAATCAAGTTCACAATATCGTTTCCAAAAATAAACACCATCAAGGCCATTAAGAATACAAAACCAATGACTTGCATTACTTCCATAAACTTGTCGCCAGGCTTGTGTCCAGTTACCATTTCATAAAGCGTAAACATAGCATGTCCACCATCTAGCCCCGGAATAGGTAGTAAATTAACAAATGCCAACCAAGCTGATAACAAGGCTGTAAATGACCAGAAGAATCCCCAATCCCAAACAGGTGGTAATTGTTCTGCGATACCGATAGGTCCAGAAACGTATTTAGTTGCTTTTCCTTTTAATTTCCAAAGAACACTAAATGATTGAACTTGATCTGTAATGGTTGAGAAAGTTAATTTAACACCTCTTGCAATAGATTCACCTAAACCAAATTCCTCTACATCAACCACTTCTGATAAGTCAAAGCTTGGTCCGATACCAATTTTAGCTTCTTTTGGAACGTGAACTACAATTTCTTTTGCTTCTCCATTTCTTTCTACTTTAAAAGTAATATCAGAGTTAGCACTAGCTCCAATCGTTTCAGATATTTTTTTCCAACCGTTAATCGGCTCGTTATTTAAAGCTAAAATTTTATCACCTTTTTCTAATCCTGCTTCAGCTGCAACACTAAATACAGTATCAACTTTAATTGCCACGTTTGGTGCAAAAAATCCACCTTTATGCTCTAACATACTTACCAAGGCATCTTCGTTGATAGGTAAATTAATAGTTTCGCCATTACGCTTAACGTTTAATTCTCCACCATCTATCAAGGCACGTTTGCTAATGTCATTTAACTTAACATAGTTCACACCATTCACACCAACAGGTACATCACCAGGTTTTAAGCCCATTGCGGCTTGCGCGGAGTCTACAACAATTCCGTTGTTTAATTTATTTACATTTACGTATTGTTCGCCATTGGTGTAGCTCATCACACCAAAAATAATCATGGCCAAAAGTAAGTTAACAATAATACCTGCTAACATTATAATTAACCTTTGCCAAGCTGGTTTGGAACGGAATTCCCAAGGTTGAGCAGGTTGTTTCATTTGCTCGGTATCCATACTTTCGTCGATCATCCCAGCGATTTTTACATAACCACCAAGCGGTAACCAACCAATACCATAAACAGTTTCTCCAATTTGCTTCTTAAATAAAGCGAATTTCACATCAAAAAATAAGAAGAAACGCTCTACCTTAGTTTTAAAGAATTTAGCAGCTGCATAGTGCCCTCCCTCGTGCAAAACCACGATGATTGACAAAATCAAAATCATTTGAGCTGCTTTTATTAATATCTCCATTTCGGATTAAATTTTAATTAATTGGGTGCAAAAGTAGGGAAATTATGTATAGTAGTTAATAACTTAGGTGCTTGTAGTTTCTAGTTTTATGGTTTTAACTTGATTTAAATGAAGTTTTTAAAAATTCAATCTAATTGATTTTTAGGTGACAATCTCTAATTTATATCATTTTCTATACATTTCTAAAAACCTTATCTTTAAACCTTCAAAATTTAAAAAATAAATTTCATGCAATACAGAATCGAAAAAGATACGCTAGGAGAAGTGAAAGTGCCTGCCGACAAAAAGTGGGGAGCACAAACAGAACGTTCAAGAAATAATTTCAAAATTGGTCCAGAAGCATCTATGCCACATGAAATTATAGAAGGTTTCGCTTATCTAAAGAAAGCTGCGGCTTACGCTAACTGCGAATTAGGTGTTTTGCCAGAAGATAAAAGGGATAAAATCGCTGAGGTGTGTGATGAAATTCTTGCAGGTAAGTTAGATGATCAATTCCCATTGGTGATTTGGCAAACAGGTTCTGGAACGCAATCTAACATGAATGTGAATGAGGTGATTGCTAATCGTGCCCACGAAATTGCAGGAAATACAATTGGAGAAGGAGAAAAAACATTACAGCCTAATGACGATGTTAATAAATCTCAATCTTCTAATGATACTTTCCCAACTGGAATGCACATCGCGGTTTATAAAAAATTAATCGATGTTACGATTCCTGGAGTGGAGCAAATGAGAGATGCTCTTCAGAAAAAATCAGAGGAATTTAAAGATGTAGTTAAAATTGGTAGAACTCACTTAATGGATGCTACACCAGTTACACTTGGACAAGAGTTCTCTGGTTATGTTTCTCAATTAAACCACGGTTTAAAAGCTTTAAAAAATACTTTACCACACTTATCTGAATTAGCATTAGGAGGTACAGCTGTTGGAACTGGTCTTAACACGCCAAAAGGTTATGACGTATTGGTGGCAAAATATATCGCTGAGTTCACAGGTTTGCCATTTATTACAGCAGAAAATAAATTTGAAGCATTAGCTGCACACGATGCTATTGTGGAGAGCCACGGAGCATTAAAACAATTAGCAGTTTCATTAAACAAAATTGGAAACGACATTAGAATGTTGGCAAGTGGTCCTCGTTCAGGAATTGGAGAAATTATTATTCCTTCCAATGAACCAGGTTCTTCTATTATGCCAGGTAAAGTGAACCCTACACAAGCAGAGGCTTTGACTATGGTTTGTGCACAAGTTATGGGTAATGATGTAGCGGTTACTATTGGTGGAACTCAAGGTCACTATGAATTAAACGTATTCAAACCAATGATGGCTTATAACGCATTACAATCTGCGCAATTAATTGGAGATGCATGTGTTTCTTTCACTGAAAACTGTGTTGATGGTATAGAGCCAAACCACAAGAAAATTCAAGAGTTATTAGACAACTCGTTGATGTTGGTAACTGCTTTAAATACTAAAATTGGATACTACAAAGCAGCAGAAATTGCACAAACTGCTCACGCTAACGGAACGAGCCTCAAAGAAGAAGCGGTTCGTTTAGGTTATGTATCTGAAGAAGATTTTGATAAATGGGTGAGACCAGAAGATATGGTATAATATTTATCAAAAAATAAATTTTTAAAACCTCTGGTTTAAATGAAGGCTAGAGGTATTTTAATTAAGTTTGGCTTAAATCCAATTTAAATCATATCTTATTAAGGAAGTTTTAGTTATAAAACTATGAGTTAGCCTACCTAGTCATAAAGTATTTACTTAAGGGCTGTGAATCAGGAAACACTGCAGACGCTAACAATTAAAATTAATTATTTGCTGAACGGATGTCTAGGAAAAGTATGGATAAACCTAAAAAATGGCAAAGAATTTGACAATAATTCGTGCATATTATGGGAGCGATAAAAAACTTGATATTGAAGTTAATTATGCGCTCGAAAGCTTGTTATGAAATTTGGTAAATCGAATTCTAGTCTCATTGTTTTAAGTTTAATGACAAGCTTGATTCGTTTCAACAAAATTGCGAAGAGTTTTATAAATTTAATAATAAAACCAATGTATTTTTGAAATCAGTTTTAGTGAAAGTTTCAAAATTGATTAGTTACTTCATAGCATTAAACTTTTAAATCTTGGAAAAAGAGCATTTAATTTGATTGAAACAAGGTAGTATAAAAGAGAAGAAATAAACATTAAAAATAGTTAGATATGAAAAATTTAAGATTATTAACCGTCTTGACTGCATTGATTTTTGGCGCATCATTTATGAGTGCTCAAGCTTATGAGGGGACAGGAGACAAAAAACTTCAAGTAGGTTTTTCACCTTATGGTAACGGTACTGGTATTACAGGCACATTTGATTATGGAATTCACGAATACTTTTCATTAGGAGCAGGAGGGGAGTTTTATTTCAGTGATAACAACGATGGAGATTTCTATATCTTCGGTAGAGCTGATGCTCACTTAGGAAGTTTATTAAATATGCCATCAAACATGGATTTATATCCAGGTATTGATGTAGGTATTTTAGGTGATGATTTCGGTTTCGGAGGTCACTTAGGTTATAGATATTTTTTCCAAAACAATTTAGGTGTTTACATCGAAGTTGGATCCAGAGGAAGTATTGGTTTAAGTTTTAATCTGTAACTTGCCGAAAAAATAATTTGAAAGTAGCAATTATTGGAGGTGGTGCAGCTGGGTTCTTTTTGGGAGCACAACTAGCACCACCTTTTTTTGTCGAAATTTTTGAAAAAGCGATGACACCGCTTCAAAAGGTGAAAATCTCTGGTGGTGGGCGATGCAATGTAACTCATGCTTGTTTTGACCCGAATATTTTGGTAGATTTTTATCCTCGCGGAAACAAGGAATTGAAAAGTGTTTTTGGTAGATTTCAGCCAGGAGATACGATGGGCTGGTTTGAGGAAAGAGGAGTACCACTCAAGATTCAAGAGGATATGCGCGTATTTCCTGTTTCGGACAATTCGCAAGATATTGTGGAATGTTTAATCAAGGAAAATCAAAACAATAAAAATAAAATTCACTTAGGCGAAGCTGTAAAAGAGGTTCTACCTAACGGCGAAACTTTTATACTTAAAACAAGCAAAGGTGAGTATGAATTTGATAAAGTAGTATTTGCGCCTGGTAGTAGCAAACAAGTTTGGCAAATGATAGAAAAATTGGGGCATTCCGTTGTGCCGCCCGTCCCATCTTTATTTACTTTTAATTGTAAAGAGAGTAGGATTCATGGTCTACAAGGAACTTCTTTTCAAAATGTTGAAATTAAAATATTAGATTCCAATTTAGAGAATCATGGCGATTTACTAATTACTCACTGGGGTTTTAGTGGTCCGGCTGTTTTGGTTTTGTCTGCGATTGGGGCAAGAGAACTATATGAGAAAAAATATAATTTTAAGGTTCAAATCAACTTTATTGGACATAATGTAGAAGATGCTTTGGAAACACTTTTTAAGCATAAGCAGGAGAATGCACGACAGAAAATGAGCAAGTTTGCGCCATTTGGGATTACCAAGCGTTTTTGGATGAGTATGCTCGAAAATGTTAAAGTAGATAAGAATTTAAACTGGAGTGACATACCTGACAAAAAATTACGTAAATTGTCGTTTGAATTAACCCAAGGAATCTACGAAATCAATGGTAAGAGTACTTACAAAGATGAGTTCGTAACAGCTGGAGGTGTGGAGTTAAAAGAAATTAATTTTAAAACCATGGAAAGCAAATTGATACCTGGGATTTATTTTGCGGGTGAGGTATTGAATATAGATGCTGTAACAGGAGGTTTTAACTTTCAGGCATGTTGGAGTGAAAGCTTTATTATTGCAGAGACATTGAAAAGTATGCAGTAATTATTTTGTGAAATATCTACCTAAAATCAAAAATTTTTGAGAAAATTGTTATGTGCGCATAACTTTAATTATATTTGACTATTAATTTTTAACATTTAACGAGGAATATGAAAAGAAATTTATTGTGGCTATTGGTGCTATTAGTCTTTCCTTCAGCGATTTATGCAGGTGGTTACCGTGTTTCGCTACAGGGAGTTCGCCAAGCGGCCTTAGGAGCACAGGGAGCAGTTTTATCTCATGATGCGAGTGTGGCATTCTTTAACCCAGCAGCTTTGGCTTTTGTGGATAGTAAAGTGAGTATAGCTGTGGGTGGTTTTGGAGTTGGTTTAACTACCAAATATCAAAACCCAAATACATTAGAGAATCATGAAACAGACAATCCTCTAGGAACGCCTATTTATGCTGCTGCTAGTTATAAACCAACAGAAAACCTAGCCTTAGGACTTAGTTTTACGACACCTTTTGGTAGCACCATCGAATGGGGTGACCAATGGGCTGGTAAATATGTTATTGACAGAATAGAGCTAAAATCTTACTTCTTTCAACCAACTGTGGCTTATAAATTCAACGATTGGTTTGGTGTAGGTGTTGGATATATTATGGCAAAAGGAGCTGTTAATATTCAACGTCAAGTAGCTGTAGGAGGCACGGATGCAAGTTTAGAAATTGACTCCAAAGAAGGTACGGGTACAGGGTATAACATCGGTGTTTTTATTAAACCAGATCCAAAAGTAACAGTAGGTATTTCTTATCGTTCTAAAGTGAAAATGGAAGTTGAAAATGGAGATGTTTTATGGACAAACACGCCAAGTTTAGTACAAGGTGCTATGCCATTCGCAGCAACTAATTTCAACGCAGAATTACCTTTACCATACGAGGCCTTATTTGGACTATCTTACCAAGTTACACCTAAATTATTGGTACTTGGGGAAATAGGATCAGTAGGTTGGGAAGAATACAAAAAACTAGATATTGAATTCGTAAATGGATCTGATAGCTATGATGCTATTTCTACACAAGGATATAACCATACATTTAACTATAGCTTCGGTGCAGAGTATGCAGCTTCTGATGTAGTAGACGTTAGACTTGGTTATAAATATGACGCTTCTCCATCACCAAGTGAACACTTTAACCCACAAACTCCAACTACAAACTATCATGCATTCACAGCAGGATTGGGCGCTCACTTGGGTAGCTTTAATGTTGACGTAATGGGAGAATATATCCAAGGAGAGGAAAGAAGCTTTAACAATATCGAAAGCGGATTGGCAGGAGATATTTTATCAACTGGATTTGTTTTTGGTTTAGGACTATCGTATAACATTCAATAATAATTAAGAAATATGAAATATTTATATAAATCAGTCTTCGTTGCCTCAATGTTAATTGCATTTGGGTGTAGCGATGATTTTGAAACTCCAGTTGATGATATTCAAATTACAAGTGGAGATGCTAACTTTAGTAAATATGTTGCTATTGGTAACTCATTAACTTCTGGATATGCAGATAATGCTTTATACAGAAGTGGGCAAGAGAACTCATTCCCAGCAATTATCGCAGGTCAAATGTCTGCTGCAGGTGGTGGTGAGTTTTTACAACCACTTATGCCAGAGGATGATATGGGAGGATTTTCCGATCTAGGACTACCCGGAAAATTAACTTTACAAATAGTGAATGGTTCTCCGACGCCCGTACCTTCTGCACCTGGTGGAACTTTCCAAAGTACGTTTGTACAAGGACAGTTTAACAACATGGGTGTTCCAGGTGCAAAATCTTACCATTTAGTTGCTCCAGGATATGGTAATCCAGCAGGTGTAGCCCAAGGTTTGGCTAATCCATATTTTGCTAGATTCGCTTCATCTCCTGACACGAGTATTATGGCGGATGTAATGGCACAACAACCAACATTCTTTACGCTGTGGATCGGAAACAATGACGTTTTAAGCTTTGCTTCTAGTGGAGGTGTTGGTATTAATCAACAAGGTAACTTAGACCCTTCTACTTATGGTGGAAATGATTTATCTGATCCACAAATGGTTGGAGGAGTTTTAAATTCGGTTTTAGAAAATTTAGTATTGAACGCTGGAGCAAAAGGAGCTATTGCAAATATTCCTAATGTAACATCAATTCCTTTCTTAACAACTGTTCCTGCAAAACCATTAGCTCCTACAAATGCAAGTTATGCAGCGCAGATTCCTATGTTAAATGAATTTTATGGACAATTAAATCAAGTTTTTGCAGCTTTAGGTGTTCCAGAAAGACAAATTTCATTTGATGCTGCTGGGGCTTCAGGTATTGTATTCGTAGATGATAGTTTACCAAACTTATCAGCTCAGATGGCTGCGGTTCTTACACAAGTTGGTGTTCCAGCTTCTCAAGCACAATTATTGGGATCTATATTTGGACAAGCAAGACAGTCTAAAGAAGGTGATTTAATTCCTTTAACAATGAGTTCAAAGATTGGTACAGTGGATACTCAGAGAGTTGCGCAATTAATGCAAATGGGATTATCTCAAGAAATGGCAGGACAATTATCTGTTGTTGGTTTAACTTATCCTGATGATGCATGGGTATTAAGTCAAGATGAAGTAGCTCAAACGACAGCTACTACCAATGCAATTAATAACATTATAGCTCAATTAGCATCAAACTACCAATTAGCTTTGGTGGATATGAACAGAAATATGACTACTTTACAATCAGGTATTCAGTTCAACGGTGTTGATTACAATGCTTCTTTCATTACAGGTGGTGCATTCTCTTTAGATGGTGTTCACCTTAACGCAAGAGGTTATGCAATGATTTCTAACTATTTTATCGAGGCAATTAATGCTAGATATGGTTCGACTTTAAGACAAGTTAACGCAAATAACTACCCTGGAATTCAATTTCCTTAAGTAAAAGCGTTTTAAATATAATAGAAATGTAAAAGGGCTAATCGATTGATTAGCCCTTTTTTTTATGCTTGATATTATTATGCTTAATAATCTCCTGAACTTTCTTCTCCATTAACTATAGCCAAAGCCGATGAGGTACCGATTCTTTTAACACCAAGTTCAATCATAGCTTTAGCCTCTTGGTAATTCCTAACACCTCCAGCAGCCTTTACCGGTAAATCCCCAGCATTATCCAGCATTAATTTTATATTGTGTGGTGTGGCTCCATTTGGCTTCCCCTCGCTGGTCTTATAAAAGCCTGTAGATGATTTAACAAAGACTTTATCCTCTTGACCAGGAGAAAATTCTTGAGTTACGGATTTAATAAGTTTTGTAATGCCAATTATTTGCTCATCGCTAAGTGCAGCAGCTTCAATAATCCATTTAATCACTTTGTTTTGACCTAAGACAAATTTATTACAAAGTTTAACTTCCTCTGCAACGCCATTTAAATTACCACTTTTATAAGATTTATAATTAATTACAAAATCTAACTCATCTGCACCGTCCTTTATAGCTTGTTTTGCCTCTGCTATTTTGGATTCAGTATCTAAAATACCTTCGTGGAATGAAATCACAGTCCCCAAAACAACCTTGCTCTTTTTGTCATCTAATAATTTACGAGTTTTTTTCACCAAATCAGGGCGAATCATAACTGCATATAAATCATTTTCAATGGCCTCTTCGGTTAATTTTTTGACTTGTTCCCATGTTTGTTTTTTGGATAAACCTGATTGATCAGGCGTTTTGAGATAAGTTGAGTCTAAATAGTCTTTTATATTCATAAGTTATATTTTTAAAATTGAATAAATAGGAAAGTGATCACTATAACCACCTAAATATTTACTACCTACATAAGTTCTAAAGGGTTGACCTTCGTATTTTTTATCCCATTCTTGTAGAAAAAATGGATTAAAAACATGGGTTTCAACTAAATCAATTTTGGTTTCATTGGTGAAAAACCCATACGAAAACAACATTTGATCAAACAACAATTTATTTTTCTGATGTAAGTTAGTAAAATGTCCTTTATTTTCTAAATCCTCCATAGGGTTATGGAAGCTATATTTATCGACTAAATTTCGATGTGGTTCTGTATAAAAGAATTTTTTTATAGAAGCTGCAGTTGGGTCTGCATTAAAATCTCCTAAAATCACAATATGTGGATCTTCTTCGCGATCTTGAATTTCCCTAACATGTTGGCTCAGTTTTTCAGCAATTACATGACGTTTAGGGCTATTAATATTTTCTTCTCGTCTAGAAGGCATATGAACTACAAAAATATGAATTAATTGTTCAGCTAACTTTCCTTTTACATATAGCACATCTCTAGTTTGGTCACGTCCATCGCCATTGTATATCATAGGCGGATGTAAAACCTCTGAATGTTCAACAGAAAACACTTTTTTATTATAGATTAAACCTACATCCATTCCTCTCTCGTCGGTGGAGTCATAGTGTACATAAGCGTAGATGTCTTTACCAAGATTTTCATTATCGATTAAATCCTCAATTACACGAGAATTTTCAATCTCTGCCAAACCTACTATGCTGGGAGGGTGGAATGTTTCATCTAAACCTATTTTAGAAATGGCAGTAGAGAGCTTCATGATTTTGTTGTCATATCTCTTTTGAGTCCATTTTCTTCTTCCTTTAGGCGAAAAATCATCGTCTAGAAGCTTCTTATCATTAGAAGTATCAAATAAGTTTTCTGTGTTGTAAAAAGCTATAGTGTAGAGTGACGACATATATAAAACTAAATTTTTTAATTAATAATTATACTTATTCTTCCATCGGGATTTCAAGAAATTTCGATCGTGTTCTTCTCTAGCGTTTTTACCTGGTTCATAGAACTTTGTACCAGCAATCTCTTTTGGTAAAAATTCTTGCTCAGCAAAATTATCTCGATGCGCGTGAGCATATTTATAATCTTTCCCGTAATCTAAATCTTTCATTAATTTGGTCGAAGCATTTCGTAAATGCAAAGGAACCGATAAATCTCCAGTTGCTCTCACTTGCTGTTGAGCAATATTAATGGCCTCGTAAGTAGAGTTGCTCTTTGGAGAATTGGCTAAATAAACTGCGCATTGTGATAAAACAATCCTCGCTTCTGGGTAACCAATTGTAGAAACAGCCTGGAATGTGTTGTTAGCTAAAATTAAGGCGGTTGGGTTTGCATTTCCAATGTCTTCTGAAGCTAAAATTAAAAGTCTTCTAGCTATAAATTTTAAATCCTCTCCACCTTCTAACATTCGAGCAAGCCAATAAACAGCTGCATTAGGGTCACTTCCTCTGATGGATTTAATAAATGCAGAAATAATATCATAATGCTGTTCGCCAGTCTTATCATAGCGAACCATATTTTGTTGAATTTTTTCTAATACAACCTCATCTGTAATGATTATTTCCTCTTTTAAACCAAAACTACTTACCACCAGTTCTAATCCATTTAAAACTTTACGCGCATCACCACCTGAATAGCGTAATAAGGCATTAGTTTCTCTTAGTTCAATCTTCTTTTGACTTAAAATTTCATCCTTTTTAATGGCATTATGAAGCAAAGATTCTAAATCAACTTTAGATAGTTCTTTTAAAACATAAACCTGACAACGACTTAATAGAGCAGGGACAACCTCAAAACTTGGGTTCTCTGTAGTGGCGCCAATGAGCGTAATAAAACCTTTTTCAACAGCACCTAACAAAGAGTCTTGCTGTGATTTATTGAAACGATGAATCTCATCAATAAATAAAATAGGTTGTCCTTCTCCTGAAAATAAAGTTTGGTTTTTAGCTTTATCTATTACTTCTCTAACATCTTTAACTCCGCTTGAAATTGCTGAAAGTGTATAGAATTTTCTTCCCGAAAGCTCAGCAATTAATTGTGCTAAGGTAGTCTTTCCCGTACCTGGAGGCCCCCATAGAATCATAGACAACAGCCTTTTGGCATCTAACATAGATTTAATAGGCGCGCCTTCTCCTACCAAGTGTGTTTGGTTGATGTAATTTTCTAAATTAGTCGGACGCATTCGCTCTGCCAATGGCTTATTCATACAAAAGAGATCTTTAGTAATTTAGGATTATTGTTGTAAAAAAGGACTCATTTCATCCTCGATGTTTCTTCTGAGATTCATCAATTTAATAGCGTACTTTTCTTTTTCTTTTTCTGATTCGGTGGTCGGTTCCCATTTAGGAACTTTTAGAGACTTCCCATTTTCGTCTACAGCGACAAATACAACTATACAATGTGTTTTGTGTTCGAAATCGCTCTCGGTGACTTTTTTAGAAAATACATCAATAGCAATGTGCATACTAGAATTTCCAGTATAAATAATCTCAGCCTTAATTTTAACGATATCTCCAATTAGAATTGGCTTGTAAAAACGGATTCCACCTACATATACAGTAACGCAATAGGATTCAGACCAAAGACTTGCACAGGAATATCCAACTTGGTCAATCCATTTCATAACAGCTCCACCGTGCACTTTACCACCGTAGTTGATGTCGGTTGGCTCGCTTAGAAATTGAAAAGTTACTTTGCCATTTTCCATAAATGTAAAGGTACAAAAGCCTTACCAAAAAAAGCCTGACGTGAATCAGGCTTTAGTATGCTTACATTTAAAAAATTTTACTTTCTACTTCCACGAGCAATAATGGCGATTATTAGTAATAAAATTAAACCACCAATTACCCAATATAGAGGATTGCTCATCCAATCTTCTGGGCTTGATTCCTCTCCGATGTTTACATCAATATCTAAACCTTCTTCTTGAGCAAAAGCTAAAGGCGAAGATAAAAACAACATCAAACCTATAAATAAATAATTTACCTTAGTTAAAACCTGATTTTTCATAATTATATTTTTAATATTATACGAATATAGCATAAAAAATATACCAAAATTTAAAATATTAAAAAAAAATAAAACAAATTAAGTTAACAACCTATTAGCTTAAGTCGATGATTTTTGAGGAATATATTAGTATAAGACTGATGTAGCCAGTCAGTGCTGCAAAAGTCACAGCTCCCGCAGAAATATCTTTTATTTTACCAATCTTATCGTGAAAATCAGGATGGATAAAGTCACATATTTCTTCAACAGCCGTATTTAAACCTTCGATGGAAAGTATTAAACCTAATGCTAAAATTTGAAAAAGCCACTCATAAAAAGAAAGTTGAAATGCAAAGCCTAATACGATAAAGAATAAACTCATGGAAAAGTGAACCTGAATCGCTTTTTCGTTTCTAATCAAATTAAAGAAACCCTTGAAAGCATAACCCATACTTTGCCAACGATTAAGGAAAAAGTTGTCAGACAATTTTGGTTTTTCCATTACATACGACTATTGTAAATTTCTGTAACTCTATTTTTCAGGTATTCTGATTGAAATTCGAGTTCGTCTTTGTAAATATAATAGTCAGATTTATTTTGATTTAAGTTAATCTCTTGATAAGCAGGCTTATTATCTGTTGAATTTTCTAATAGAACAACTATAGAATCATTTTTAAAGAAGGCCTCTTCTACCCAAAAAGATGGTCCGTAAAATAAAATACGTTCGGTTTTCTTGTTTTCTACATCTACGAGAACAATCTCTTGATCTGGGCCAACAATTAATTCTCCCTTATCGTCAAATCCCCATTTGTAGCTGTCGATATCGATGTATTTAGTAGAATCTGCGTTGAAAGCTAAAAATTGCTTGTAAACTGGCTTGAAATCTTTGCTCCAAATAGGAGTAATATTACTTTCATTTCTAACAATCTTAAATGAATCGTCTTTCACAAAATTATTTAGACTAAAGCCTTTTACGTTTTGCGAATAATAATCCACCCAATTATTTTGTTTTTCAAGCGTATAAGCTCGAGTTGGTTTCTCAGTCTCAACTTCAATCATTTCTTCAGGAAGTTTAACATCGTCGATACTTTCTTCTTTTTTGGTGTCGCAACTCCAAACAAGTCCAGTTAACAAAAACAAAATCGCTATTTTATTAAGCTTCATATCAATATAATTTAGTACTAATGTAAGTAAATAATAAAAATTTCAACCACAATAAAAGTATTCTATGCTTTTAATTACGGCTTCCTCTCCTTTTTCTATAACGGATAAATAGGTAAATTAATATACCTGAGATTAAAACAAACGGCCAAATATTGATTAATCCAATAAAGAACCAAATAAGATTATTCCATCCGTTCTTAACTCCATTTTTAATTTCTTGTCCAAATTGATTCCCAACACTTAAGCTTTCGTAATACTCTAAATTTAAAGTAGAATATTGCACCTGAGATTGAAGATATTTAATTCTCCCCTCGTAGGACTCAAGCTCTGACTGAAGTTCACCAATTTGCTTTTCTATAGCAAGCATTTCGGTGACCGTATTGGCCTTGTTCAGAAGCTGTAAATATCTTGCCTCTAATTCTCGCTTCGTCTTTAATCTAGCATTCACATCTACAAACTCTTCTGTCACATCTTCCACAGAAATCGTTTTATGATCTATGCGTTGTGCGCCTTGTAAGACTTGGTCTAGAAATCCATCAAAATTTTGTTTAGGAACTCTAATTTGTGTCGAATAAGTAATTCTGTTGGATTGACTATAGTTTTGATCAGTTACAATATAAGCATCGAAATCCTTCAATGTGTTTAGTATTTCCTGATGCTGACGCTCGACATTTTCCACTTGAAATGTAATAGAACCTGATTTAATCAGCATTTGCTCTATCCCCGCGATATCCTCCCTAGGAGACTCTTGCTCCACACTTTCTTCGCTATATTTAGCTAGATCGGGTTGTGTATCCGAGAAACTTTGAGCTGATCCGTCGATATTATCTCCACCACAACCAAATGCAAGGAATAACATAAATATTAGTGCAAATTTCATAAAATGGGTTTTTAGGTGAAAGTGATTTATTTTTGGTGCTTCTTTGGCTATTTAATGATGAGGATTATTCTTCAACCAAAGCGTCATCCTCCTCTTCTGGCTCGGGCATCATTACATTTAATTCTTCTCGATCCCAATCATATTGAAATATAATTCCAAAAGCAGTAGAGGTGACTTGTAAGATATTTAATCCTTTCGCAGCGCCATATTTATTAAATAAATAGATATCGGTAGGTGTAATATAAGGCTCACGTTCTGGGTATTCAATCGAAGCCAAAGTCGTCTCTATCATTTCGTTGGAAATAGGTAATGGCATATAGGGATTGAATTGTAAATTATAAATTACTTTTCCTTCGGGAGTTGCAATAAACATATAATCTTGTCCAAAAGGTAAAGTATTAGAAGCATTGGACTCTGTGGTTAAATACAGTTTATATAACTGAACTTCTTGTCCACGGATTTTTTCTTTAAAAGGAAAGAAAATAGGATTTAGATAGGTTTCTTTATCTCCATAAACTAAATCATATTTAGATTGAACATTTTGCATGATTCGATGTTTCAAATCATAATAATTTAATTCCTCTTGGGTGGCTGCTCTATTGGTAACAGCCATGGCAGCAGAATCCCTAATGTCCGTACCAAATTTCATTTCTCCAACAAGCATTTCTGGCTTATCCTTAGAAAAAACCAATGCATAAACGGTGTCGTTTTTTGGCATTACTAATACTTCTCCTGCAGATTTTCGAAGTTTTCTATGTGCTTCGATAGCCTGCATAGACATCGTAAATGCCTTATCATAGGTATAAATAGTTCTTGCCTCGCGCAGAATAGAATCATTGATTTGTTCGAAAGACCTTGTGTCTTTTTGCGCATAAGAAAGGCTAAATATTAAGACAAAAATAGAAAAAAATAAATGTTTCATGAGATATATTTTTGAGGAGATTAAATCAAATACTAGTCCAAGTATTTGAAATAGTATAGAGCTTAAGTTGCTTATGTGAAATTACCAACTACCGCTGGCACCGCCACCGCCACCCATACCGCCGCCGAATCCACCAAATCCGCCGCCGCCAAAGCCGCCACTTCCGAATCCACCGCCAAATCCACCACCTCGGCCAGACCAAGTACTTCTTCCGAAATCAGTGAATATGACATCGCCAAACGGGCTTCTTCTACCACCAGAACCACCTTTGCCGCCACCGCCGCCAAATCGACTAAGTATCCAGATTAACAGAAACATTCCGAATAAAGCAAAAAATAATTCTAATAGGCCAATATTAGATAGATCATCTTGTCCTTGTTCGAAACCAGAGCCATCTTCAATAAACTTTCCGTCTAAAACCTTGAAAATAGCATTTAAACCATTGTCAAATCCTTGATAATATTCTTTTTGTTTGAAATAAGGAATAATAAAATTATCAATAACCTGACGACTTTTAGCATCAGTCATGTATTCTTCTAAACCATATCCATTTTGAATGGCAATTTTACGGTCACTAGAACTCATTAAAATTACCATTCCATTGTCTTCGTCTTTTTGGCCAATACCCCATTCAGCTAGCCATTTGGCTCCTAAGAAATTAGGGTCTTCGCCTTTTAAAGTTTCAACAATGATTAATGCAATTTGTGTGGAAGTTTTAGCTTCATAATCTATTAACTTTTGATTTAAAGCTTGTTGTTGTTGAGCTGTTAAAACCTGCTGTTGAGAATAATTAAATACTAAACTTGCGTCAGATTTAGGTTTAGCAGGAATATCGTATTGCCCATAGGACATCACCGAAAAACCAAAAATGAAAATCCAACTAATAATAAAATAAAGTTGTGATGGAAATTGAAATGCTGGTTTTTGCTTAATCATAAGTTATTTCATCTGAGAGCTCATTAATATCATTGGTTTGCCATGGGAAATGCTCTTTCAGCTGCTCTCCTATTGATGCCACGCCAGCACAAATCCCTTCCACCATATTGCCTTTGACAAAATGCTCCTGAATTATATTACGGGTATTTTCCCAAAAGTTGTTTGGGACGACTTTATTTATACCCTTATCACCATATATAGCAAAAGCCTTAGAAGTGATAGAAATATGTATTAAAACACCATTTCTATGTCTAGTGTTGAACATTCGGAGCTCATTGAATAATTCTTGAGTTGTCTTAAGAGCGTCTGTATCTTTTTTATGACTCACATGAACTCTCAACTCTCCCGAAGTTTGGGCTTCAGCAGACTGAATCGCATTGATAATGCGATTCTCCTCTGCTTTGCTAAAATATGATGCTAATTTTTCCGACATTTCTATTTGTTGAATTCTCCTCTTACGTCTGGAGCAACATCTGCGCCTTCAACTGAAGAGAAAGGTTCTTTTACATCAAAATTGAAGATGCCTGCAAGTATATTATTTGGAACTTTTCTTACTTCATTATTGTATTCTCTTACTGCTTCGTTATACCTATTACGAGAAACATTAATTCTATTCTCAGTACCTTCAATTTGTGCAGATAAATCTCTAAATTGTTCAGTAGCTGTTAATTGAGGATAATTTTCTTGTAAAAAATTCATCCGACCTAAAAAGGCTTTATTCAATTCATCTTGTGCTTGTTGAAATTTAGCCATGTTCTCTGGGGTTAAATCATCAGCAGATAAATTAATAGATGTAGCCTTTGCTCGAGCCTCGATAACATCGGTTAATGTTCCTCTCTCGAATTCAGCCGCTTCTTGTACGGTAGCCACCAAATTACCGATTAAATCATTTCTTCTTTGGTAATCGGTCTCAACATTACCCCAAGCGTTCTTAACTGATTCATCTTGGGTAACAAATCCATTATATATACCACCAGCCCACATAGCAATTGCGATACCCACAATCAATACAACAGCACCTATACCTAAACAACCTTTATTCATAATTTTAATTTTAATTTTTTCAAATATATCAAATATGATGCAAAACTTAAATAAGTGTTAATTTAAGCTACATTAATTGTATTTAATAAATCAAAAGAAGCGGTTATTAACTCAACTTCTTGGTTAGCTTTTTGAAAGATTTAGGCGCGCTTTTCTCTTTATAAATAATTTTATGTACCGTTTTTAAAATAGGTAAATCAATATCATATTCAGAAGCAATCTTAAAAATTCCATTCGTAGCATAATAACCTTCTGGAACTTGATTCATTTCCATTAAGGCTGATTTTACAGTATATCCTTTCCCTATCATGTTTCCAAACATTCTGTTTCTCGAAAAATAAGAATATCCAGTTACCAATAAATCACCTAAATAAACGGAATCGTTAATGTTTCGCTCAACCGGACTTACAATCTTTAGGTATTTTTCCATTTCGCGAATGGCATTCGATAGCAATAGAGCAATGAAATTATCTCCATAACCAAGACCATGGGCCATTCCCGCAGAAATCGCGTAAACATTTTTCAAGACAGCTGCATGCTCTGTTCCGATGATATCATTTGATAAAGTTACGTTTACAAAATCACAACGAAGTAGGTTGGCTAATAGTTCTGCTTTCTCTTGATCTTGAAATGCGACAGTTAGGTAGGAAAGCCTTTCTAATGCTATTTCTTCCGCATGACAAGGACCTGCGATTACTCCAATATCTTCATATGGAATGCTGTGTGTATCATGGAAGTATTCTCCAATAATTTTAGACTCTTGAGGAATTAAACCTTTAATCGCGGTGACTATAGTTTTACCTTTAAGTGGAACTTTGAGTTCCGAAAGTGAGTTTAGTAAATAGATAGAAGGAGTAACAAACACAATAATATCAGAATTCTCAACCAATTCATTGATGTCATTGGTTGTATTAAGTCTTTCAATATCAAATTCAACAGAACTTAGGTAATTTGGATTACGATGTTCTTTTTGTAAATATCCTTTTACATAAGGGCTTCTAACCCACCAATTTACAGTTTTTATGTTTTCACACAAAATCTTTGTAACTGCTGTGCCAAAGCTACCGCTACCTACTACACCTACTCTAGGAAGAGATTTAGAATTCTCTTCTATATTAGAATTGTCTGCCATAAATTTTAGTGTTTTAGAAAAATGAAAGTTACAAATAATATTCCTTTTGCAGATTTGAGACTTAATTAAAAATTAAAAGAAGCTGAGAAAATAATGGCTTGCAATATCAATCATTTTAAAGTTTTATAATGATTTTAATCTAAAAGCTTTGCATTTCCATTTTTTAAAGTGAATTTTGCAAGAATATTTGAATATTTTGTATAAAAAATTACTTAGCGAAACTGTTATTTATGGGATTGGCGCGATAATGCCTCGTGTTATAATTTTCTTATTGAATCCATTTTATACAGAATACTTTGATGGAACCGAGGAGTTTGCCAAGTTTGTGAATCTATATGCCTTGATTTCCTTTGTAAATATTTTATTGACATTTGGATTTGAAACGGCGTTTTTCCGCTTTTCGGCTGAAAAAGAAAATATTACAAAAACCTTTAATACAGCTTACATATTTTTGGGAATAAATGCTTTGGCATTCCTGATTTTGGTGCTAAGTTTTAATCAGCCCATTGCAAATGTTTTAGATTATGCTAATAATCCAGAATATATCAAATGGTTTGCTTGGATTGCTTTCTTTGATACGCTTTGCGTAATTCCCTTTGCTTGGTTGAGATTTAATAATAAACCTATTAAATACTCAGCTGTGCGTGTTACCCAATCTTTACTTCAGACCGGATTAATACTTGCGTTGTTCTTGTGGATTCCAAAGTCTATTTCGACTACTATGGGGCTGACAGAGAAGGTATCGTTTCCGTTTTTTAGTAATGTTATCGGGAGTATAATTGGTTTTCTTTTATTGCTTCCCATTGCCTTGAAAGTCAAGTTTGAATTTGATGTTAGCCTATTCAAGCGTATGATTAAATATTCGTGGCCAATTATGTTGGCAGGATTTGCATTTATGATCAATGAAAATTTAGACAAGGCAATTCAGCGATATTTAATTCCCGAAAGTGATGCAGGTGCCTATGGAGGTAGTTATAAATTAGCAGTTTTAATGACCTTGTTTGTTACGGCTTATCGTATGGGGATTGAGCCATTTTTCTTTAAACAAATGCAAGATAAAAATGCACAACTGACCTACGCGAGGGTTACCGAATATTTTGTAATCGTTGCGAGTACTATAGCATTAGGGATTATTGGAAATGTAGATTGGTTAAAATCTCTTTTTATTAGAAAAGAAGAGTATTGGGTGGCGATTGATATTGTCCCTATAGTAGTAATTGCTAATTTATTTTTTGGGGTATATTATAATTTATCAACATGGTATAAAGTTACGGATAGAACCAGGGTTGGTACATATATATCATGGATTGGTGCTATAATTACCTTGTTATTAAATATTATCTTATTACCAATATATGGTTTTATGGTTTCGGCTTGGGCTACGTTAGCAGCTTATTTTGCAATGATGTTAGTATCCTATTATTTAGGTCAAAAATATTACCCAATACCCTATAAGACCAAGAAAATTTTATTTTACTTATCTTTAACCATTCTCTTTAGTGTTATTTCTTATGTTATATTTGACGCTAATTATTGGGTCGGAAATTTACTATTACTGATTTTTATAGGAATCATATATTTTATTGAACGAAAAAGCTTACAACACAATGAAAATTAAAATTATAAACAAATCTGAGCACGCATTGCCAGAATATAAGACAGCTGATGCTGCTGGGATGGATTTGGTTGCTAATATTGAAGAAACCATTGTTTTAAATTCATTAGAAAGAACTTTAGTTCCAACAGGATTATACTTAGAGATTCCCAAAGGATTTGAAGCCCAAGTTCGCCCTCGTAGTGGATTAGCATTAAAGAAAGGAGTTACTTGCTTAAATGCACCTGGTACAATTGATGCTGACTATCGTGGCGAAGTAGGGGTAATTTTAGCTAACTTATCTAATGAACCCTTTGAAATTAAAAATGGAGATAGAATTGCGCAATTGGTGATTGCCAAACATGAAACTATTGAATGGGAGCTCGTATCTGAATTATCTGATTCGGACAGGGGCGCTGGAGGTTTCGGAAGCACCGGACGCAATAATTAAAACATCTCAAACGTTAACTAATAACTAATTTATACTTAAATACATGAAAATAATTATTCCTATGGCTGGGCGTGGTTCCAGGCTAAGACCACACACTTTAACGGTTCCAAAACCATTGATTCCAATTGCAGGTAAGCCGATTGTACATAGATTGGCAGAGGATATTACTCGTTTATCGGATGAAAAAATTGATGAAATTGCCTTTATTACAGGTGATTTTGGAAAAGATGTGGAGGATAAATTAATTGAAATTGCAGAGAAATTAGGGGCTAAAGGAAGTGTTTATCATCAGGATCAACCTCTGGGTACGGCGCACGCAATTTACCAAGCTGCAGATTCAATAGATGGACCTGTAATTATTGCATTTGCCGATACTTTATTTAGAGCAGACTTTAAGTTAGACACCGATTCAGATGGAGTAGTTTGGGTTAAGTCTGTAGAAGATCCATCAGCATTTGGTGTGGTTGAATTAGATGATAATGGCGTCATTAATAGATTCCATGAGAAGCCAAAAGATTTTATTTCTGACCTGGCTATTATAGGTATTTATTACTTTAAGGATGGAACTAGATTAAAAAATGAAATTAAGGATTTATTGAGTTCTGATGATAATAAAGAAGGTGGTGAATTCCAGCTTACTACAGTTTTAGAAACGCTTAAAACAGATGGTCTTAAATTCACTACAGGAAAGGTAGATGAATGGATGGATTGTGGTAATAAAAAAGTTACTGTAGAAACAAACACCAAGATTCTTGGCTTTGAGAAAGAATCTTTTAAAGATATTCCATCATCATCTAAGGTTGAAAAATCTTTAATTATAGAACCTTGTTTTATCGGTGAAAATGTAATTATTGAAAATTCTAAAATTGGACCAAATGTTTCGATTGGAGACGGTACTGAAATTAGAAATTCAAATATTGATAATTCTCTTATACAAGAAAATACAACTATAGATCACGGAAATTTAACCAACTCAATGATTGGTAATAATGCCGAGTATTATGGTGTTTCTAGGAATATTAGCTTAGGTGACTTTTCTATACTAGATTTTAATTCTAAATGATTAGAAAAATAATATATATGATTTTTTCTTTATGGGTTTTACAATCTTGTGGTACCCTAAAGAAAACTTCACCCTCCACAGGAGAGGTGAAGGATCAAACACTTCGAGTTTTCAAAGATGCTTATGAGAACTCTTTGCCAAGCTTTGATTATCTACAAATTCGCTCTAAAATCGATGCCAATGTAAACGGTAAATCTAATTCGGCAACCCTTAGGTTTTATTTTGATAAGGATGAGCGAATTTGGGCGAATGCTTCTATCCTAGGTATAACCGGAGCAAGAGCGAATATTACCCCTGGAAAAGTTCAAGCTTATGAGGTTTTGGATAAAACCTATATAGACTCGGATTTCTCGTTTTTTAATGAGAAATTAAAAGTTAATTTCATCAATTTTGAAAGATTAAAAAGCTTGCTTTTGGGTCAATTATTTTTGATTGATGA
>CAZKJO010000007.1:0-21567 GCA_964553105.1 uncultured Weeksellaceae bacterium
TCTAGGTATAAAAACCTTTCTATATTTCCCATTTTTTAACTTAAAAACCAATCCAAAAACGGACTTAATTTCAACAGCATCAACTTCCGAGAATTTTAAAGTAGTTTGTTTCGAAAGCTTTGTAAAACTAAAGTAAAGCAGGTAAACGTTTAATAAAGCAAACACCAACCATACCCATTTCAGAATATCTTCTTGATAATTGAACAATAAGAAGAAAACTGCTGAATTCAAGACATTTAATCCAAAAACAAAGCGAATTAAATTCACCATATTCTTGTTCTGATCCTGAAAACGAATCTCTTTCTTCTTATTGTCAATGACTAAATTTTGCATTACTTCTTGTAGTTAACTACGGCTTCTATAAAGGCACTTGCATTTTCAACCGGTATGTTGGGTAGAATTCCATGTCCTAAATTCGCAATGTATTTGGTCGTTCCAAACTCGTCGATCATTTCTTTCACCATTTTCTGAATCGTTTCTGGTGGAGAAAGCAATCGAGATGGATCGAAGTTACCTTGAAGTGTAATTCTATTTTTGGTCATTTCGCGTGCTACAGAAGGCTTAATCGTCCAATCCACACCCAACGCCGAAGCATTTGACTGGCTCATTTCGTCCAACGCATACCAACATCCTTTAGCAAAAACTACTACCGGAACTTGTTCGTATAAAGCATCCACGATTTGAGTTATGTAGGGATAAGAAAATTCTTGATAATCCTTTGGCGATAGCATACCTCCCCAAGAGTCAAAAACTTGAATTACATCTGCTCCAGAATTTATTTTCTCTTTTAAGTAAATAATAGTGGAATCTGTAATTTTCTGCAATAATTCGTGTGCAGCTTTAGTTTCTGTATAGGCAAAGGCTTTTGCTTTGTCAAAATTCTTAGAACCTTGTCCTTGCACAGCATAACAGAAAATTGTCCAAGGTGAACCAGCGAATCCAATCAATGGAATTTCGTCGTTTAAGGCTTCCTTGGTGATTTTTAATGCATCGAAAACATATTTCAACTCATCATTTACATCACCCGTACGAAGTTTAGCCACATCTGCAGCAGAACGTACAGGATTATCTAACCATGGTCCAACACCAGGTCTCATTTCAAAAGGCAAGCCCATAGCTTGTGGAATCACCAAAATATCTGAGAAAATAATCGCGGCGTCGATAGGAAATCTACGAACAGGTTGCATCGTGATTTCAGCAGCCATATCTGGTGTTTGACAACGAGTGAAAAAGTCATATTTATCCTTTAACTCCATGAATTCAGGTAAGTAACGACCTGCTTGTCTCATCATCCAAACTGGCGGACGACTTACTTCTTCTCCACGTAAAGCTCTTAGCAATAAATCATTTTTCGGCATTCAATCTTGTTTTTATAAATTGTATAAGCGAATCATTGTCCGGTCTATCCGGAAATTCAGCTTTTCTACCCATGCTTTCTTCTACAGCATCGGCAGTTGTTTTACCAATGGCAAAAATACGCCCTTTTTCGGCAATCCCATATTGTTCTACAAAAGAATTTACCCCCGACGGACTGTAGAAGACATAAGCATCAAAATCGCCATCGATTTGAATGTTTCTATTGGTGGTTTCATAAGCAATAATTTCATTGACTTCATGACCCAAAAATTTCAAAGATTCTGGGATGGTATCACGTCGAATTTGACTGCATAAAAAATTAAAACTCGCCTTTTCTTTAAAATTATTTTTAATAAAATCGACTAATTCAACCGCATACAAGGCACAGTGCGCTACATGATAGCCAGCTTTTTCTAAAATTTCTTTAGATTTTTCACCAACAATATAAAATTGAGAAGAACGTGGCAAATCTTTAATCAAACGAGCTGATCTTACACTACTAAGAATAAAATTGGAGGTTGTTGCATCGATTTCCGGT
Organism: uncultured Weeksellaceae bacterium; assembly: GCA_964553105.1. Classification (GTDB taxonomy): domain Bacteria; phylum Bacteroidota; class Bacteroidia; order Flavobacteriales; family Weeksellaceae; genus Profundicola. The sequence goes on from CAZKJO010000007.1 coordinate 1,895, forward strand.
TCAATTTGTGACCAATCATTTTCCCTTGTTTGAATAAAATCATGACTTTCGACATGAAAACCATCACCTAAGGCAGTTTTCAATTCATCCACCGGAAATTCTTTGGTAAATAAAATCCGTTTCATGCTTACTCTATTGTGGATTCTAGACTTAAATTAATTGTCAATTTCTTAGCACTATCTTTAATAATCAAATCACCTCTTTTAATAAATCCACTCTTGCGATCCATCAAATATTGTCCATTAATTATTCTTGAATCGTCTTGACCTTCGCCAGAATTAACTTGAATCACCACCTCTTCATCAGAGATTTTATCGACCGTATATTTAATTCCAACATCGCCAATACTCGCAACATTTTTATTCACTACCCAACTATCTCCTACTCCCATGGCTTCTACGGGAAATGATACAAATTGACCATCCATCTCGAAGTTGGTATTATTTTCTACCTTTTCTTCTTCGTCGATTTTAACAGATCTCACTTGAGCTAAAGTATCTACACTCATGATGGCTTTTTTACCTAAAAACTTTTCAAGTTCAGAGGTAAGTGCCGCTGGTAGGGAGTTTTCTTCACTTTGTGAGTCATATTTCACCTTTGCTCCCATAATATTGGTCGTCATTCTAAATCTCTGAAAGTCGACATGACAAATATTTACAGAGTCTTCGACAGAAGCCACACGCATATTAAAATCAGCAATAAGCTCGGAATCTAAATTGGGCAAAATACCTTCTGGATTGATTTCAAACCTCATCATGGTCGAAGTTTTACTTCCCATTTCTGGTTTAAACCTTAATAAAATTTTAGCCTTTTCGGTAGATTGAATAGCATAATCAACGTGATCACCAAAAGAGTTAGCATCGTTTTTACAGGAAAGCACGAAAACTAAACTAAATAAGATTAAGCATACATTTTTCATCGATTTCCTTTTTAATTTTTAATAATACTAAGCTATAATTATTTCTTTGACTCTATAATCTCGCTAAGTGCTGGATCTCCTTTTAAGTTTCTAACCTGTCGCTGAATCCATGTTCCTCTCCTTGATATATATCCACTTGGCGGATTTACATTATACTTTTTAGGGCTGGGTAAGGCTGCTACAATATGAGAAATCTCTTGTTTACTCAAATCCTTAGCTGATTTTTTGTAATAATATTGTGCTGCTGCTTCCATCCCAAAAGTTCCTCTTCCCATTTCGGAGATATTAAGATAAATTTCTAGAATTCTATTTTTACTTAATGTTTTTTCTAAAGCAAAGGTACAATAAGCTTCTAAGCCTTTTCTGAGCCAACTTCTTTTTTGCCATAAGAAGACATTTTTTGCTACTTGTTGAGAAATGGTACTTCCTCCGCGTAGTTTCTGACTGTCTTTATTTTCTAGATTTTTCTCTAAAGCCTTTTGAATTCCTTCGAAATCAAATCCACTGTGTACAGCAAATTTCTGATCCTCTGCCCCCACTAAAGCCCATTTGGCATATGTTGGGATTTCGTCACCTGAAATATAATCTCTGTTTAGCCCATATCCATCTATAACACTACTAATTTGTGTAATCGTAATTGGTGGATTAATGTAATTTAAGGCAATTCCATAAATCCATGGAAATACCAATAGGAAAGAAATGAACCTAAATATTTTTCTAAAAAGACTACCCATTCAATGTGTCTGCTATAACTTATTCGAAACTACTTATACTTTACCAATATCTTCTCTAAAGTAAGCGTAATCGAAGTTAATTTTAGCGATATTTTCATAAGCACTCTTACGCGCTTGTTCTAGGTTATCTCCTATTCCAACTACATTTAATACGCGTCCACCCGAAGTCACGATGGCATCTTCTGTTTTTTGAGCTCCTGCAATAAACAATGGAACATCTACCCTATCCAGACCTTTAATTTCAAAACCTTTGTCGTAATTTAATGGATATCCACCACTCGCTAAAACCACACAACAAGTATGTTGATTTTTCCAACTTACTTCAAAAGATTCACCGTTTACTGCTTTTTCAATAATCTCTAATAAATCACTGCTCATTAATGGCAAAACAGCTTCTGTTTCTGGATCCCCAAAACGAACATTATATTCCAATAAATAAACTCCACTTTCGTTCACCATTAAACCAAAGAAAATAACTCCAGCAAAGTCTAATCCATCTGCAACTAATCCTTTTTGAGTTGGTTCTAATATATCTTTTTTAAATGCTTCAAAGTGAGCATCTGTAAATGAAGGATTTGGAGCCACAACTCCCATTCCACCTGTATTTAAGCCCGTTTCGCCTTCGCCAATTTTCTTGTGATCTTTGGCTGATATAAATGGAACGATTTCTTTTCCATTATAAATTGATAGAATCGAACATTCAAACCCTTCTAAAAATTGCTCAATCACTACTTGAGTCCCTGCATCACCAAAGGTTTTATCGTTCATCATATCACGAATCACCTCTTGGCCCTCGTCATTATTCTGAACAATCACAACACCTTTACCAGCCGCTAATCCACTGGCTTTAATTACAACTGGAAATTCTTCTATTGTATTTAAGTAATCTCTCGCGTCAACAAAATGCCTGAAAGATTTAGCAAAAGCAGTTTTAACACCATGCTTTTCCATAAAATCTTTCGCAAAAACTTTACTTCCTTCTAGCTCTGCCGCTTTCTGATTAGGACCAAATATCTTTAAACCTTCAGCTTCAAAAATATCAACGATACCGTCCACTAATTCCATTTCTGGCCCAACTATCGTAAAGTCTATTTTGTTGTTTTTAGCAAAGTCCTTTAATTCCTCTAAATCAGAAATACCAATATTTTCTCCAATTTTTGCCGTTCCAGCATTTCCCACAGAGAAAAACAGTTCAACAGATGGATTATCTTGTTTAATTTTCCATCCAATGGCATGTTCACGTCCTCCAGAGCCTACAATTAGTACTTTCATATAATTTAAATTTAAAATGAATAATGAATAATGAATAGTTTTTAAAATTCTTTATTCAATTTTTAATCTCGATTTTGTTGTTTTAATTGAACTGATCAACATAGCTATAAGCTCATTATTTTGAGAAATTAAATTTTGATGCTTTTCACCTGTAATATAACTTGAGTCTTTCAATAAATCCAACCAATATGCATTTTCGTTAGCTTCTTTGAGAGCAACACTTAACTTATTAATAAAGTCCTTTTTCGATTGAGCATATTCCGACTCTCTTATATTTGCGCCTATAGAAGTTCCACTTCTCATAAGCTGTCGACTTAATATAAATTCATTTCTTTCCTGAAGAGACTTTGTTATAACTACTATCTCCAAGGCAAATTTATAGCTTTTATCCCTTAAGACATTTTTCACGCATATAAATTTTAAATATTATTCACTCTTCATTATTCAATAATCATTCTTCACTTTTCACTCTTCATTATTCACTTAAAATAGGTTTTTTAGTGCAAGAAATGACGCATTCCTGTTGTTACCATAGCAATTCCATGTTCATTGGCTGCATCAATACTTTCTTGATCTCTCATACTTCCACCTGGTTGGATGATGGCTGTAATTCCTTTTTCAGCAGCAAAATCAACCACATCTCTGAATGGGAAGAAAGCATCTGAAGCTAAAACTAAACCTTCTGTTTCTTTTTCCATAGCACGCTCAATCGCTTGTTGAGCTGCCCAAATACGGTTAGTTTCTCCAGTTCCTACCCCTAAAGCTTGTTTGTCTTTAGCAACTACAATCGCGTTACTCTTAACATGCTTAATTACCTTCATCGCAAAATCTAAATCAGATAACTGTTCTTGTGTGGGTGCTTTTTCTGTTACTGTTTTTAAATTATCTGAGATTTGTAAATCTGCATCCTGTACAAGTAAACCACCATCTACTTGTACCATGTGCATTTGGTCACCTAAATCTGAATTGATTTTAATAACTCTTAAATTCTTTTTATTCTTAAATACCTCTAGCGCATCTACATCAAATTCTGGTGCAACAACGATTTCTAAGAAAATCTCGTTACATTTTTCTGCTGTTGCTTTGTCTACTTTTTTGTTGAATGCTACAATTCCGCCAAAGATTGAAATCGGATCACAATCGTGAGCTTTTTGATATGCATCTAATAAGTTTTCAGAGATAGCAACGCCACAAGGTGTCGAGTGCTTAACTGCACAACAAGCCGTTTGCTCAAACTCACAAACCACTTTCCAAGCTAAGTCTAAATCTCTAATATTATTGAAAGACATTTCTTTTCCTTGCAATTGCTCGAAATCTTTCAGCGCTCCAGAATTGGTAGTTTCTGTGTAGTAAGCAGCACTCTGGTGAGGGTTTTCACCATAACGAAGATCCATATTTTTCTTATAAGAAATCGTGTAATATGGAGGGAATTTATCTTCTAATAATTTCTGCGAAATAGCTGCATCATAAGCTGAAGTCAAGTTAAATACTTTTCCAGCTAAAGCTTTTCTTGTTTCAAAACTAGTTTCACCATCTTTTTCCATTTCTGATTTAACTAATTCATAATCCGCAGGATCAGAAACTACAGTAACATCAAAAAATGATTTAGCCGAAGCACGCAACATGGTGGGGCCACCTATGTCAATAAATTCAGCTAATTCGCTTAATTCTAATTCTTTTTGAGCATTCTCAAAGAAAGGATAAAGGTTTACAACTACCATATCAATGGTATCAATTCCTTTTTCTTCTAGCGTTTTCATATCATTCTCATTCGAACGTCTCGCTAGAATACCACCATGAACATTTGGGTGAAGTGTTTTTACTCTACCGTCTAATATTTCTGGGAAATTAGTTACGGTATTAACTTCTTTTACATCAACACCATTATCAACAAGGTGCTTGAATGTTCCACCAGTTGAAATAAGTCTGTAATTTTTGCTTTGAAGAAACTTTGCGAATTCAGCGATTCCTGTTTTATCGGATACGCTGAGAAGGGCTGTTTTTTGCATGAAATGAGGTTTGCTTAAAATATTATTTTTAAAGCACGTAAATTTACGAAATATATATCTTAATTTATTCCAATAATTCAGCATTTATGAAACAAATCATGATTCCAGCTTGTCCAATCCAATCGATTTCGACTCAATATGCAGTGCAATGGGACGTGTTAAGAGAGGATTTAAATCATCCGCTGATTCAAGGAAATAAATTCAGAAAATTAAAATATAATTTAATTAAGGCTCAAAAGTTAAACATTGATACATTACTAACTTTTGGTGGAGCTTATTCTAATCATATTCATGCCACGGCCGCTGCAGCTAAAGCATTTGGATTTAAAAGCATTGGCATTATTCGGGGCGAGGAATTAGCGAATAAAGAGTTAAACCCAACCCTAAAGGATGCCCAAGACATGGGAATGGAGTTAAAATTTATTAGCAGATCTGAATATCGGGATTTAACTCAAAACCAAAATTATCATCATCTGCAAGAGCAATTTCCTAATACTTATATATTACCAGAAGGAGGAAGTAATGAATTAGCTGTAAAAGGTTGTGAAGAAATTTTAGATGAACGCACATCTGCATATGATTTTATTTGTGTGCCTATGGGAACAGCAGGAACTATTTCAGGGATAATTCGTTCGGCAAAACCTCATCAAAAAGTCTTAGGGTTTCCTGCATTAAAGGGAGCTGATTTCTTAAAGGAAAGCATAGAAAGTTATACAAATCATACGCATTATGAAATTATTAACGCATATCATTTCGGTGGTTACGCTAAATTTACTGATGATTTGATTAAATTTGTGCACAATTTTAGCGCAGAAAGCCAGATTCCCGTAGAACCTATATATACCGGCAAGATGTTTTATGGCATTTTGGATTTGATTGAAAATGATTATTTTCCGGAGAATTCAAAAATATTAGCCATTCATACCGGTGGACTCCAAGGGATTGAAGGTTTTAATAAAGCGCACAAACAATTTATTTGATATTAAATTTAAACATGAGGAAACTATTTTTAGTCTTGTTAGTTTTGGGCGTAACAATCCAAGCTCAATCTGATCGAGAAGTTGAATACGTTCAAAAACACGCTTATTTGGCAGTTCAAGAAATGGAAATCTATAAAATTCCAGCTAGTATTACTTTAGCTCAAGGAATTTTAGAAACAGGCGGCGGACAATCTCGACTAGCTGAACAAGCCAAAAATCACTTTGGTATTAAATGTAAAAAAGAATGGACGGGTGAAACCATTACCCACGATGACGATGCGATTGGAGAATGTTTTAGAAAATATAATTCTGTACAAGAAAGCTATAGAGACCACTCTAAATTCTTAGCAGAAAGACCTTTTTATAAAAAGTTATTCGACCTTAAGTTAACGGATTACAAAGGTTGGGCACACGGACTTAAAAAAGCTGGTTATGCAACTAATCCTAGATATGGCTATATTTTAATTTCTAAAATTGAAAACCTAAATTTACAAGAATTCGATAAAATAGGAAAAACAGATGTTTATGATAAATTGGTTTCGCTTTATGGTCCGGTTGACCGCAAATTAGTAGATCCTTTATATAAAGAAGAGGTAATGGTTGCATCTACTCCAGAACCAAATAAAAAACCAGTTGTATCTGAACCAAAAACCAAAACAATGGAAGTTCCTAAACGTGAAATCAGCCCTAGAGCAAGAGTTAAAAGACATCCAATTGGTAAGGAGTATATCGTTGTTAATCAAGGTGAGACCTTAAGCCAAATAGCTAAAACTTATGAGACTGATGTTGATAAGTTAATGAAATACAATGAACTGAATAGACCTGAAGATTTAAGAACAGACCAACTATTATTCTTTGCAAAAAAGAAAAATAGAGGTGCTAAAAAATATTACAAGGTTCAAAACAGTGAAAGCATGTACGTAATTTCACAAAAAACAGGAATCAAATTAAATCAATTGCTACGCAGAAATAGAGTTGACGAGAGCTATAAACCAGCTATTGGAGAAACTTTATATTTACGTGGAAGAAAACCAAGAAAATAATGAGATATCAGAGGAGTAGTGCTTTATTCCAAGATGCACAGAAATATCTACCAGGAGGTGTAAATTCGCCTGTAAGAGCTTTTAAAGGCGTTGGTGGAACACCTATTTTTATTGAAAGAGCCAAAGGAGCTTATATGTACGACGCAGATGGGCATTCTTACATAGACTACATCAACTCTTGGGGACCTATGATTGTGGGCCATGCTCATCCTAAAGTTACAGAAGCGATTATCTCTCAAGTGGAGAAAGGAACTTCTTATGGAACTCCTACCGAATTAGAAAGCGAAATCGCCAAATTGGTGGTAGAAAGCGTTCCAGGGATTGATATGGTGAGATTTGTAAACTCAGGAACAGAGGCTTGTATGAGTGCAATCCGCTTGGCGAGAGGTTTTACCAAAAGAGATAAAATCATCAAGTTCGCGGGATGCTATCACGGTCACTCAGATTCATTTTTGATACAAGCAGGAAGTGGAGCAGCAACTTTTGGTGAGCCAAATTCTCCAGGTGTTACGCAAGGAACAGCTAAAGACACACTTTTAGCCAACTTTAATGATTTAGAAAACGTAAAGAGTCTTTTTGAAAATAATCCAGGAGAAATTGCAGCTTTAATTTTGGAGCCAGTAGCTGGAAACATGGGATGTATTCCTCCGCAAGAAGGATTCTTAGAAGGATTGAGAGAATTATGTACAGCGCATGGAGCATTACTTATTTTTGATGAAGTAATGACAGGATTCAGATTATCTATGGGCGGAGCTCAGGAATTATTTGAAATTACCGCTGACATTGTAACTTTCGGTAAAGTGATTGGCGGTGGTTTGCCCGTAGGTGCTTTTGCTGGAAGAAGAGAAATCATGGAGTATTTAGCTCCAATTGGACCCGTTTATCAAGCAGGTACTTTAAGTGGTAATCCACTTGCTATGCGTGCTGGTTTGACTACGCTTCAATTATTGAAACAAAATCCAAATTGTTTTGAAGAAGTAGAAAATACAACTTTAGAAATCGCAGAAGGTGTTCATAATATTTTCACTAAAAATAGTATAGAACACTCTATAAATGTGATTGGGTCTATGTTCTCCGTATTCTTTACAGACTTAGAAGTTACGGATTTTGAAACAGCTAAAACTGCAAATAACCCAACTTTCAATAGATTCTATCACCACATGTTAGAAAATGGCATATATTTGCCACCAAGTTCGTTTGAAACATGGTTTATTAGTTTAGCTATTCAATCGGAAGAAATTGACAAAACACTATCAGCTATTGATAGTTTTAAAGGATAAATTGACGGATTCACTCCGTTAATTGGGGGATTAGCTCAGCTGGCTAGAGCGCTTGCATGGCATGCAAGAGGTCACCGGTTCGACTCCGGTATTCTCCACTTAAAAACCTCAAGCACAATCACTTGAGGTTTTTTATGTTAATAAAATTCTATATTTAACTTTTTAATTGAATTGTTTATTCCAACAACTTAATCACTTCTTCTGCCGCTTTTTCAGAAGCTCCAATACCACCAAGTTTGCGGATGAGTTGATTATAATCGGATAACATTTCACTTCGTCTTTCACCTTCTAAAATATCAGACAATTCTCGTTTAATATTTTCGTAATTCAGGTCATTTTGAATTAATTCTGTAACGACTTCCCGTTCCATAATCAAGTTCACCAAAGAAATGTATTCAATATTCTTAACCAATCGCTTTCCAATTTCATAAGATATGCGACTTCCTTTATAACAAACCACTTCGGGAATCTTCAATAAGGCAGTTTCTAAGGTTGCCGTACCTGAAGTCACCAAAGCAGCATGCGAAAGTTGAAGCAGTTGATAGGTTTTGTTTTCTACCAGTTGAACTCCATTTCTCATAAACGGTAGATAATATTCTTTGTCTTGCCCAGGTGCTCCCGCAATCACAAATTGATAATCTGGAAAATCATCTACCACCGATAGCATTAAAGGCAATTTAGTTTGAATTTCCTGCTTTCTACTTCCCGGCAATAAAGCGATTATAGGTCTTTGATCTAAATTCCATTTGGCAATGAATTCATCTCTATCTGGCATTTCTCGCTGTTCAATAGCATCAATTAATGGATGACCAACAAACGTAACTTCATAATCCCATTTTTTGTAGAAATCCTTCTCAAACGGAAGAATTACCAACATTTTGTCTACATTCTTAACAATGGTTTTAACCCTACCCGATTTCCAAGCCCATACTTGTGGAGAAATATAATACAACACAGGAATGTTGAGTGTTTTAACAAAAGGAGCTATTCTTAAATTAAATCCAGGATAATCAATTAAAATAACAACATCGGGCTGATAAGCAGCAATGTCCTTCTTACAAAATGAAATATTCTTTAAAATGGTGGTCAAATTCATAGCTACTTCTACAAATCCCATAAAGGCTAATTCTTTATAATGCTTTACCAAAGAACCACCTTGCTCTTGCATAAGATCGCCACCCCAAAACCTGAATTCAGCTTGAGCGTCTTTTTTCTTAATCTCTTTCATTAAATTAGCTCCGTGTAAGTCTCCCGAAGCCTCGCCTGCTATGATATAATATTTCATCTCATACAAAAATAGGTATTTGATTTCATTTATAAATATTCAGTATATTGAGTTTATTCGTAAATTCGAAACTTAAATTTGCAATCATGAGTGAAATTATAAATAAAATAGCCAAAAGTCCTTTGGTAAATATTGATTTAGAGGAGTTTTACCCAGAAGGTAAGCGCATGGAGATAGATATCGCTCAATGGCTAGATCAAGGATTAATTTTGAGAGAGAAACAGTTTAGAGAAGATTTAAAAAATCATGACTGGAGCATTTATCAAGATGTTTATGTTGCTTTAAATTGTTCTACCAAGGCAATCTTACCAGGTTGGGCATATTTACTCCTTACAACTTATTTGCAACCTTATGCGAAATATATTTCTGTAGGAACTATAGATCAATTAAACGAGGCCTTATATCAAGAGAAGGTTTTGAGTTTGAATCTTGACGCTTATGATGATAAAAAAGTAATCATTAAAGGTTGTAGTCATAAGCCTGTCCCTCAAAGTGCTTTTACACTTTTGGTTCAGAGGCTATTACCTAATGTTAATTCATTAATGTATGGCGAAGCTTGTTCAACAGTACCGCTATACAAGAAGCCAAAATAAAACCACATTATAACTTAATCTTATAAACACTTAGGTAAATAATATAGAAAGCTTATAGTGTGAATGTTAAATTTCGTACCTTTGTAGTACAAAATCAGTATAACAATTAAAACAAATAAATTATGTCAAACGTAGGTTTAAAATTTCCAAACATTGCAGTGAACGCCATGGATGAAATGGGCGATACTTTTAAATTAAACATTTTTGAGCACGCTACAAAAAACAAGAAAAAAGTATTATTATTTTGGTATCCAAAGGACTTCACATACGTATGTCCAACAGAGTTACATGCTTTCCAGGAAGCTTTACCAGAATTTGAAAAAAGAAATACTTTGGTAGTAGGAGCATCTTGTGATACTGCAGAAGTTCACTTTGCATGGTTAAACACTTCTAAAGATAACGGAGGAATTGAAGGGATTACTTACCCACTTTTAGCAGATACTAACAGAAACTTATCTTCTTTGTTAGGTATCTTAGATATTACAGATGGTGAGTACGACGAAGAAACAGATACTTTCTTATTAGAAGGAGATAACGTTACTTACCGTGCTACTTACTTAATCGACGAAGAAGGTAGAGTTTTCCACGAAAGTGTGAATGATATGCCACTAGGTCGTAATGTAAGCGAATACCTAAGAATGGTTGATGCATTTACGCACGTACAAGAAAAAGGTGAAGTTTGTCCTGCAAACTGGGAAGAAGGAAAAGACGCAATGAGCGCAGATAGCAAAGGTGTTGCAGAATATTTATCTTCTCACTAAGCTAGATCTAAATTCATAAATCTCTTAGCGTACTTATTTACAACGAGAGTTTTCTAAAATTTTTGAAAGCCGCCTCCTAATAGCGGCGGCTTTTTTAACCCTTAAAAAACATTAAAATGAAAGAATTAGAAAAAGATAACTTACAAGAAATATTGAGTAATAACGAGAATGTATTCGTTCAGTACGGTGCCAATTGGTGCGGAAACTGCAAGATTATGTTACCTAAATTCAAGAAGTTTGCTCGCGAAACAGAAGGCGCTGAATTTGTTTATGTAGATGCAGAAAAATTTCCTGAATCACGTAAATTAGCAGATGTTAACAACTTACCTACTTTTGCTTATTTCAAGAATGGAGAGTTGCAAAAACAAGAACAAACGAATAAAACAGAGATTTTAAAAGCATTGATAGATGAGGCTGCCATTAATTAAACATATCAATAAATTCATAGACGAGAACGATCAAGATTTCGTTTTAGAAACGATTGAAACTTTAGAAAACTTGATTGAAAGCGACAATGTTAAAGACGAAGAATTAGATGTAATCGGCGAATTACTGTCTAACTTCTATGGCGCTATTGAAGTGAATAAAATGATAAAAGATGGTGCAGCTGAACGTGACGCTCTCAATAAGTTCATGAAGCGTGTAACGGGATCTATTGATAAATAAATTAGATTTTCTAAATAATATTGAAGCTACGAATTTTCGTAGCTTTTTTTTATACCTATAGATTTTGAACTGCTTTAAACTATGCATAATTGCACAATACTCTAAAATAACTTAGTTTTATTGACTTAAGAAAAAATATCATATGACTAAATTTTTGGATATATTGTTAATTGGTGCTCTTTTATTCAATCTGTACAATACGTATAGGGATTTTGAACCAGCAACCCAAATTTTTGGCTCAAGTACCAGTATTCCAACTTGGGTGGCGGTTCTAATACAAGTTGTGCTCATCATTATATTAGGATTCAAAGTTTATAAAAATTATGCTAAAGAAAACAAGCAAGGCTAAAGTTACTTTTAGGCCTCTTATTTATATACTTATTTTTATTCTGATTGCCACTTTCTTTTTTGAAAGCAAATGGTATTTGATTTTCGGTGCGTTTGCAATGCCATTATATTATGGAATTAATCAGTTTTTTACCTCATACACAATTATTGACAACAAACTGATCATTAAAGAATTGTTCGAAAAGACTGAAATTCCGATAGAAAACATCAGAAAAGTTGAGAATGTTCCCTCAAGCTTTTTGCAAAAGCACCTTGTAGGTTTTCCTAAAACACATCAAATTATTCGGTATAATAAATTTGATGATAAACCAATTTTACCAAAAAAAGAGCTTATTTTTAACGAAGAAAGTCGTGAATTATACTTTAAAGATTAAATTCTATGTTAAACCAAGAGCCATTTAAACTGCATAGTATCATAAGACAAAAATTTGTGGGCTATTTAGAGCATTTAACGCCAGAGCAATTAGCCGATATTCCTTATGGTTTTAATAATAATATTTGGTGGAACATTGTACATGTGGTTACTACTCAGCAACTTTTATCATACTATCTGTCCGACAACGAAATGCTTATCGACATGGCGTGGGTAGAAAATTACAAAAAAGGAACTGCGCCAAATGGTGATTTTCCGTTACCGGAAGAAATTGCTGAAATCAAGAACCTATTGATGAGCACGCAACAGCAATTACAAATTGATTATTTCGATGGAAAATTGAATTCCTTTAAAACTTACTCTTCGAGTTTTGGCTATACGATGAATAGTATTGAAGATGTAATTTTATTCAACTTAACGCATGAAAACATGCATTTAGGGACCGTAATGGCGATGAAAAAATTAGTTTAATTGTAGCGATCTAATTAACATTACTTAGTAGGCCAACCTCTTTCTTTTCGCCAATAATAACGCTTAAGTTGCGAATGAATCATTTCGTAACAAGTTCCTTTGATTTCTGGAATATGGGTTTTATTTAACCGAGAGGTTTCTAAGGTTTGATGGAAATAAACATCGACTAATCCAGGTTTTCCTTCGCAATAAGAATAAGGTAGAATCTCTTTTAATCCACAAATAGAAACGGTCAATAACGGGATTTTATTCATAATAGCAATCGCAAAAGGGCCGTCTAAGAAGTTATCTAACATAATTTCTCGCTCGGGAACACCACCTTCTGGAAAAATACATATAGACCTACCTAATTGTACATTTTTCATAGCATCGCGGATAACTTTACTCCTACTATTAGGGTCTTTTCTGTCCACCACTATATTCATACGACTAAAAATATACCCGAAAATTGGCAAATTCATTAGCTCTTTCTTTCCTACAAAGGCCATGGGCTTCTTGTTGATAAGCAACATCAACATAATATCCATCATAGAGGCATGATTAGATATAATTAAATAGGGATGAGATTCATCCATGTTGGGAAAGCCATGCTTTTTAAGACTTAAACCCGAACCATAAAAGATAGTTTTTGCCCACATTCTCTCAAAGAAGTAAGCTTTTGCAAAATCCTGATTTCTAAAACTTAGAGGCAATACAAAGAAAACTCCAAAGAAAATGGTCGCCATGGTTGATAAAAACACAAACCAACATCGCCAAAGAAAAGATAAGATTTTACCTAGAAATTCCATTATTTCCCATTGAATTCGTTCATGGCATTATTTAATCCAGCAAAGATAAACTTAAATGCAGCTTGTGCACTCCAAGAAATTCTTTCTTGTAAAGTTTCTTTTTGCTCATCTGTCCACTTCCCCAACACATAATCCACTTGTCTCCCTTGTTCGAAAGCATCGCCTATTCCAAAGCGCAATCGTGGATATTTAGTGGTATTTAATTTTACTTGAATATGCTTTAAACCATTATGTCCACCATCGCTACCTTTTCCTCTGATTCTGATGGTTCCATAGTCTAAGTTTAAATCATCTGTAATCACAAAAATGTTATCTACAGGAATGTTTTCCTTTTTCATCCAATAATCGATGGCGTTCCCGCTTAAATTCATAAAAGTATCTGGTTTTAACAAGGTTACCGGACGTCCTTTATATTTAAATTGACAAACCTCTCCAAAGTTAGACGGCTGAAACGTAAAACCTGCAGTCTTCGCCATTTCATCTACTACATCAAATCCAATGTTATGTCTTGTATGACTGTATTTATCACCGACATTACCTAAACCGACAATCAAATATTTTCGCATAACGCAAATATAAAATTTGTATATTTGATTAAAGACCTAAACTCACTTTTTGTTTTAATTCAATACTTATTATTATATGAAAAGCTTTAAATATGCCTTAATACTTCTATTTTTTATAATTAATTCTTGTTCACCACAAGATAAATCAGATTTCAGTGAAGCCGCTTTAAATCAAGCAGTTTATGATAAGGGAATGACTGCTTCTACTGTTGGAGAGGTACTACAAGCTCACAGAGGCGAAAAACTAATGATTGTGGTTTGGGCCTCTTGGTGTATAGACTGCATTAAATCTTTACCCAATGTTGCTCAATTTCAAAAAGATTATCCAGAAGTTAATTTTGTGTTTTTGTCTGTAGATGAAGAAGAGGAAAAATGGCAGATGGGCCTAGAAAAATACATGAATAAATTCAAGATTGAGGGCGAACAATATTATTTTGATACAGGTTGGTCTAAAAATGTTGACAATGATTTCGTTGATTACATTGGTCTAGACTGGATTCCAAGGTATATGCTACTAGACGAAAAAGGCAAAATAGCTGTTTATTATGCTAAAAAAATTAATGCCAATAGCATCAAAAAACAATTAGAAAATTAATTAATTTCGCACTCTAAATAAAAAATAATGGGACGCGCATTCGAATATAGAAAAGCAGCAAAATTTGCACGATGGGACCGAATGGCTAAGCAGTTTAGCCGTATTGGTAAAGAGATTAACATGGCAGTTAAAGAAGGTGGTCCAGATCCGGAGAGCAATCCAGCCTTAAGACGAGCAATTCAGAATGCCAAAGGTGTTAATATGCCAAAAGACAATGTGGAGCGCGCCATTAAAAAAGCTTCTGGTGCTGATGCAGAGGTTTATGATATCATTACATTTGAAGGCTATGCGCCACATGGAATCGGTATTTTTGTAGAGTGTACTACCAATAATAACAACAGAACCGTTGCCAACGTAAGAGCCATTTTCAACAAAGTTGGAGGCAACTTAGGTAAAACTGGGGAAATTGCATTTTTATTCGATCGCAAAGGTGTATTTACGATTGAAGAAGATAAAATCAACATGGACTGGGATGATTTTGAGCTAGAAATGATAGATGCCGGTGCAGATGATATCGAAAAAGAAGATGATTTAGTAACCGTTTATTCTAATTTCGAGGACTTTGGTAGTCTTTCTCATAAATTAAATGATTTAAAAATCGAAGTTCAAAATGCGGAGTTGCAAAGAATTCCTACAGTTACAAAAGAATTACCGATTGATCAAGGAAAAGAGATTTTAGACATCATCGATCGCTTTGAGCAAGACGACGATGTTCAAAATGTTTATCATACCTTAGAAATTACCCAAGAGTTAGAAGACGCTTTATAAAGCTGTCTTACATTCTCTCTGGAGTTTGAATTCCTAATAAGTTAAGCGCATTTTGAATGGTATAAGCAACACGTTGTGCTATATGCAAACGTGCTTGCTTTTGCATTTCTGTTTCAGCGTTTAAGATGCTATTGTTCTGATAGAACGAATTGAATGTTTTCACTAAATCATAAACATAATTCGCTACATAAGAAGGATTCAGCTCATTAGCTGCTTTTTGTAATGTATCGTTGTAATCGTTTAATGTTTTAAGAAGATCCTTTTCAATTTCATTAAACTCATAAGTCGATAAGTCAATTTCCTGTGGTTTTTCTTTTCTTAAGATCGACTGAATTCTAACATAAGCATATTGAATAAAAGGTCCTGTATTCCCGTTGAAGTCAATACTTTCTTTTGGATTAAACAAGATTCTCTTCTTAGGATCAACTTTTAGGATATAATATTTTAATGCACCAAGACCAATGATTTCATATAAATCATCCTTCTCTTCTTGAGTCATTCCTTCCAGTTTACCGGCCTCTGCAGCGATTTCTTTAGCAGTTTGAACCATCTGATCCATTAAGTCATCTGCATCGACTACAGTCCCTTCTCTTGACTTCATTTTACCTTCAGGTAAGTCAACCATACCATAAGATAGATGGTGTAGATTTTCTGACCAATCATAGCCTAATTGTTTTAAGATTAGGAATAAAACCTTAAAGTGATAATCTTGCTCATTACCCACAACATAAGTTAAACCATCGATCTCATATTTTTCGAAACGCTCCACGGCAGTTCCGATATCTTGTGTAATATAAACCGAGGTTCCATCAGATCTTAAAACGATTTTCTCATCCAATCCTTCTTCGGTTAAATCAATCCAAACCGAACCATCTTCTTTTTTGAAGAAAACATTTCGCTCTAAACCTTGTTGAATCAAATCTTTACCTAAAATATAGGTTTCACTTTCGTGTTGAACCATATCAAAATCAACACCTAGCCGCTCATAAGTCGCATCAAAACCTTCATAGACCCAATTATTCATTTTGCTCCAAAGTTCACGAACTTTAGGATCATTATCCTCCCAATCTCTGAGCATTTTTTGAGCTTCTAAAATCATCGGAGCTAGTTTTTTAGCTTCATCCTTAGACTTGCCTTGGTTTACTAACTCTTCTATCTCTTCTTTGTATGCTTTATCAAAAGCGATATAGTAATCTCCAACTAATTTATCACCTTTTAGGCCGGTTGATGCTGGTGTTTCATTTTTACCAAACTTCTCCCAAGCCAACATCGATTTACAAATATGAATTCCTCTATCGTTAATGACCTGCGTTTTGATCACATCATTTCCAGTTGCCTTTAATATTTGGGCAACAGAATAACCTAATAAGTTATTTCTAATGTGACCTAAGTGAAGTGGTTTATTGGTGTTTGGCGAAGAATACTCCACCATTAATTTCTTATCTGTAGCATCAAATGCTTCTGGAGAAGATTGAAGGAAATCTACAAAAACATCTGTTTTTAAACTTAAATTCAAGAATCCTTTTACTACATTGAATTTCTCAATCTCTGATCTTTTCAATAAAGCTTCTCCAATAGCTTCAGCAGCTTGCTCTGGTTTCATTTTCATTTCGCGCACCAAAGGGAAAACCACCAAGGTATAATCACCTTCGAATTCTTTACGGGTGACTTGAATCTCTAATTTCTCTGTTGAAATTTGAAATTCTTCCTTAAGCGTATTGAAAATATTCTTTTCTAATTGTGATTTTAAGTTCATAATCTATGATTGAAGCGCAAAAATACGGATTGTAATTGCTTTTTTAAGTGAATTTGAAAATGTCTTTTTTATTTAAGCTATGTTCAGCTATAAATTAGAAGAGATTTTCGATTTTTAAATATTAAAGTTAAAGCCTACCCCAAATGATTCTTGAATCTGTAAGCCTGCATACTCCTCATTATCATAGCGTGTCCTGAACATAAATTGAGTCGTCAATAAGTTATTAACTTTCATGGTAAGGTGCATAGAATAATCTAAGTCTACATTTTCTGGATTGTTCAGATAATTAGAGTAAAGACTGACGCGATTCTCCATTTTAATATTGCTTGCTACATCTACTTTAAGCAAGGCAGAAGAATAAAACCCAAGTTTATGCTTAAAAGATTCTCCTGGCAAGACACCATAAAGCTCTTTTTCATCATTACTAACGAATCTATCTAGCTCGTTATCGTATTTGTGAACGTGACCATTGATATAAATAGATTTGGCGGTAATAGGAGCAATATTGATGTACATATCATTACTTTTTTTCCACATAAATCCAGGCCCTGTAGCGATATACAAAGGTGCTAACACACCTGCCGTTCGATTCTCTTTATTTAAATCTTTATCGTAGTTGTAGGTATTGGTTAATGGTGTTTGAATATTTACAAAATAAGAATAAGACCACATCCCCGGAAGCTTACCTCCAATAATAGAATTGAATTCCATTTTGTCTTGTGTCTTCCTGATTTCGAATCCATTAACCTTACTCAAACCATAATCTACCAAGAGCGTGTTATCCCAAATTAAATCCTCTTTTTGGTAATTAAAATTATGCTTGAAATGTGTTTTAAGCTCGATATTACTCACACCACCCGATTGCCAGTTTTCGTATAAACTTTGGTTGATGAGCAATTTAATATTATTTTTCTTTTTCCACCCTTGAGTGCTATCGGGGAATTTTACCTGAATACGTTTCACCTCTTTTGGAACCTCAGTAATTTGAGCTTCCGCCATAAGAACACTAAATAGCAAGATTAGAGTGAAAAAACGAATCATAGTTGCAAAATTACAAGCATTAAAAAGGCCAAACAAGTATGTTTGGCCTTTTTAACAAATATTTTGATTTTAGAAATTTGCTGTTACGCCAAGTCCAAACACCTCGCGAACTTGTAATCCTTGATAAGCATTGTCATCATATACAGTTTGAACTGTTAAGTTAGTAGACAAATACTTGTTGATTTGCATCGCTAAGTTCATAGTGTAATCAATATCTACGTTTTGTGGATCCTCTAAATAGTTAGAGTATAATGCCAATACGTTTTCCATAGTAACGTTTTCCATTAACTTCACTTTGTAGTATCCAGAAGCGTAGAAGCCTAACTCATAACGAGAGCTTTTACCTGGATCTACACCAAATAAAGTTACTTGATCGTTGTTAACAAAGCCATCTTCGTTTGCTAATTCGTTGTTTGGATCATGTTTCCATAAGGTATCACCAATGAAAGTAACTTTAGAAGTTAGTGGTGCTAAGTTGAATTTTAAATTATCGCTTTTCTTCCAAAGCATACCTGGACCAAAAGTCAAGTAAGCTGGATTGAATAATCCTGAAGTTTCATAGTTTTTATCAGCGTCATTATCGTAGCTGAAACCGTCAGTGAATTGAGTTCTTAAGTTAGCGAAAAGTGAGTAACTCCAGTTTCCAAAAGCTTTTCTACCAACCAATGAGTTAATTTCTAACCTATCATCAGTTTTACGGTAATCTTGGTCTTCGTTTTTTGTCAGACCGTAACCAAACATAAATCTATTATCCCATGTCCAGTTTCCCTTTTTAAGGTTTGCATCGTAGTTGATGTTTAGGTTACCTGCAATGTTACTTACACCACCAGCAACCCAGTTAGAGAATGCTGATTGATTGAATAAAACCGTTGCAGTTCCACCTGTTTTCCATCCATCTGGAATGGTGTCGTTTACACTAATTTCTGCTTTAGAGGTGTGCGTTTTAACCTCTGTAAGTTGAGCAAAACTCAAAGTAAAAAGACCTAATGTCAATAAACTAAGTACTTTTTTCATTTTGGTTATTTTAAAAATTTAGCGTGCAAATATATAACTTTTCACTAAAGTGCTATTCTCGCAGAGCATTTTTAACTTTAATGCAATTTATTGAGTGCAGAATGGCTGATTTTTATTGAATTATAAAAAATCAAATTAAGCCATCCAATCATTCACTTTGTGCTCTAAAAACTCAACCAAATCATCTCGGTCGTTTAAGCATGGGATATAAGTGAATTCTTCTCCGCCGGCTTCTAAAAATTCTTCTTTGCCTTCCATTTCTAGTTCTTCTAAGGTTTCTAAACAATCAGAAATAAAAGCCGGAGCGACAACAGCAATCTTTTTTACTCCTTTTTCTGGAAAGCCTTCTAGGGTAGCATCCGTATAAGGTTGAATCCATGGGTCGCTTCCTAATCTAGATTGAAAGGATTG
>CAZKJO010000007.1:21667-32779 GCA_964553105.1 uncultured Weeksellaceae bacterium
CATCCGTATAAGGTTGAATCCATGGGTCGCTTCCTAATCTAGATTGAAAGGATTGGAAAACTTGCTTGTTCGTTAGTCCAAGTTCTTTTCTTACTAACTCGGTAACTTTATAACTTTGATGTCTATAACAAGTCGCATGAGAAGGATTATCTTCTTTAAAACAGCATTTCCCAATCTCGCATGTATTGGTTTTATCTGTTTTATAAATATGTCTTTCCGGAATTCCATGATAAGAAAATAAAACTTTGTCAAACTCCTCCGGTAAATGATCTTTAATGGACTGAGCTAAAATTTTGATATACTCAGGATCATCATAAAAAGCTGGTAAATATGTCAATTTTAAGTCAGAAAAATATTTCGATTGAACTTCATTGGCTTTATCAACCACCGTTTCTGTGGTACTCATAGCATATTGAGGATACAACGGAATCACGAAAATATCTTCGCAGCCCTGCGATTTCAACTTTTCTAAACCAGATTTAATACTGGGATTTCCATAGCGCATGGCCATTTCCACCGGAAAGTCAAATTTCTTTTGAAGCTTTTCTCTCAAGCGTTCAGATAGAACAATTAAAGGCGAACCTTCATCCCACCAAATTTTGCGATAAGCTTCAGCTGATTTTTGAGGACGTGATGGTAAGATAAATAGCGGAAGAATTATATTTCTAACGTACCAAACGTCTATGACTTTGGGATCTGTAAGAAACTCCTTTAAATATCGACGAACATCTTTTGTCTCGGTAGAATCAGGTGATCCTAAATTTACTAATAATACTCCTTTCTTCATTATATTACAAAGGTAATTAACAAAGCTTTGATAAACCTTATAATCCATATAGATTTTAATCAATGCTTGTATTTAATAAACCTATTTAAGTTCATAAAATTGCATAGGTATAGAAAATCTTATTTTTAGTTACCTTTACGCCATGGATGATTATTTGAATCCGGACGATGAGTTCTTCCCTGAAGAGGAACTACAGCAGGAAGAAAAATTTAGACCACAGAGTTTTCAAGACTTTGCTGGTCAGGTACATATTTTAGATAATTTAGAAGTCTTTGTGAAGGCAGCCAAGCTTAGACACGAATCACTAGACCACGTGTTACTACACGGACCTCCGGGATTGGGTAAAACCACTTTAGCACATATTATCGCCAATGAACTAGGTGTTGGGATTAAAGTTACTTCTGGTCCCGTACTAGATAAGCCGGGTGATTTAGCTGGACTTTTAACTAATCTAGAAGAAAATGATATTCTATTTATTGATGAGATTCACCGAATGTCATCAGTGATTGAGGAATATTTATATTCTGCCATGGAAGATTATAAAATCGATATCTTGATTGAATCGGGTCCTAACGCTCGATCGGTTCAAATTGATTTAAATCCTTTTACCTTGATTGGAGCTACCACGAGGTCTGGTTTGCTGACTGCACCTTTACGAGCAAGATTCGGGATTAATTTTAGGTTTGAATATTATAATGTTGAGTTATTAACTTCCATTATTGAAAGAAGCTCTCGAATCTTGAATACGCCAATTGAAGAACAAGCCGCTATAGAAATTGCTGGACGAAGCCGTGGCACACCTAGAATTGCGAATGCATTATTAAGAAGAACACGTGATTTTGCACAGATTAAAGGAAATGGAAAAATTGATCCTGCTATCGCCAAATATAGCTTACAAGCTTTGAAGGTAGATCAAAATGGTTTAGACGAAATGGATAATAAAATTCTTCGAACCATGATTGAAAAATTCAAAGGTGGACCGGTTGGGTTAACTACTATTGCAACTGCAGTAGCCGAAAACCCTGGAACTATTGAGGAGGTTTATGAGCCATTTTTAATTCAAGAAGGTTATTTAATGCGAACTCCGCGTGGACGAGAAGTTACGCAGAAAGCTTATGAACATTTAGGCATCAATAGACCTGAAGATCAAGGGAGATTATTTTAAAAAAAACTCCCATGAAATCACCCGCAGATTATTCTCTACTCATTAAAGAAAAGGCCAAGGAACTTGGTTTTATGCATTGTGGGATATCAAAAGCAGGTTTTCTAGAAGAAGATGCTCCACGCCTAGAGAAATGGTTAAAGTCAGGTTTTCATGGAGAAATGGGTTATATGGAAAAGCATTTTGATAAGCGTTTAGATCCTACAAAGCTAGTTCCTGGAGCAAAATCTGTGGTATCATTAACCTATAATTATTTCCCTGAACAACAGCAAAGAGAGGATAGTTTTAAGATTTCAAAATACGCTTACGGCAAGGATTATCATTTTATTATTAAAGATAAACTAAAAGATTTTTTCCAGTGGATTCATCAGGAAATTGGAGAAATAGATGGTCGTGTTTTTGTTGATTCTGCTCCTGTTTTAGAAAGAGCTTGGGCTGCAAAAAGTGGTATCGGTTGGATTGGTAAAAATGCCAATTTATTGACCAAACAAGTAGGTTCTTTCTACTTTCTAAGTGAACTTATCATTGATTTAGAACTTACTCCCGACGGTCCAACTACCGATCACTGTGGAAAATGCACAGCCTGCATCGATGCTTGCCCCACTCAAGCCATTGAATCAGACCGAGTTATAAACGGAAGTAAATGTATTTCTTATGCTACGATTGAATTAAAAAATCAAATTCCATCAAGTTTCGAAAATCATATGGAGGATTGGATGTTTGGTTGCGATATTTGCCAAGATGTTTGTCCGTGGAATCGCTTTTCTAAACCTCATCAACAGCCAGAGTTCATGGCGAATGATGCGATTTTAAATTACTCTAAAAAAGAATGGACAGAGTTAACGCAAGAATTATTTAGTGAAATCTTCAGAAAATCTCCTGTGAAAAGAACAAAATATGCTGGTTTAATGAGAAATATTGAGAAGTTAAATCAATCGAATTCTTAAATTAAGACTAAAGTTTTATTGATCTTCTTTAAATAAAGATCCTCCTTTTTCCCGTTTATGTTCATTTTCAAAAACGGAGTCTATTTTAAGCTTATCACTATCGGCTGCTTCGGTTGCAAGCTTGTCTGCCAGCTCATTCCAAACATTGCCTGCATGTCCTTTAACCCAAACCAACTTAACAGAATGTTGTCTATAAACTTTTAGGAATCTTCGCCAGAGATCTTCGTTTTTTTTACCTGCAAAATTCTTTTTCTCCCAACCAAAAACCCATCGTTTATTCACCGCATCGCAAATATATTTGGAGTCGGTATAGATGGTAATATCAGCTTTTAGGACTTTTAATTTTTCCATAGCAACTATCGTCCCCATCAACTCCATTCGGTTGTTGGTGGTCAGGCGATAACCCTGAGAAAACTCTTTTTTGTACTTTTTTTCAGGTACTAGAAGCACTACACCATATCCGCCTCTACCTGGGTTTCCACGTGAAGAGCCATCTGTATAGGCTATAATTTGCATAGTTTAGTTTAAGCTAGGGAAATCATCGTATTCGGAGTCGGATGCTCCAAATTCAACATTTAAATGCGCCATTTGAACGGCCGCAACAGCTGCTTCTACTCCTTTGTTACCATGCTTACCTCCTGCTCTATCAATGGATTGTTGCTCATTATCATCTGTTAATACACAGAAAATAACAGGCACATCATAGGCTACGTTTAAATCTTTGATTCCTTGAGTAACTCCTTGACAAACATAGTCAAAATGAGCTGTTTCTCCTCTGATTACAGACCCAATAGCAATCACAGCGTCCACATAGTTTTCACACATCATTTTACTACCATAAACCAATTCAAAGCTACCAGGAACATCTATTTGCAGGATGTTTTCCTCTAAAGCTCCTAAGTCTTTTAAAGTATCTATAGCTCCGTCTCTCAAGGCATGCGTAATGTGGTCATTCCAACTAGAAACGACAATGCCAAACGTATAAGGTTCGGCACTGGGTAATTTACTTTTATCGTAATTTGATAAATTTTTATTCTCTGTAGCCATTATTTTCCGGCATATTTAAGCGCTTCCTCTAATTTGGTAATTTCGTCATTACCATCTGCATCAGCATGGTTTTTCAAGTATGATTGAACAGTTTTTAAACCTCTATCATAAGCTTGTAAATCTAATGCAAGAACTGCTGCTTTTTTAGTATAAATTTGTTGTAACACCTCTAATTTAGATGCATTGATTGCACTTTCATAAGCGTCTAAGCCTTCTTCTTTTTTACCTAACTGCACCAAAGCATCACCTTTAACACCCATTTTCATAGCTTTTAAAGCTTCTTCTTTTGTTGAAAAAGAATTTACTCTGTCTAGTGCTTCTTGGTACTTACCTTCTTGGTAGAACGCAATAGCTGATTTGTATTTCGCAATATTAGCAACATCAGAACCGCTATATTCGTCAATGATTTGGTTGTATCCCATATATGATCCAGGGCTACCATCTAAAGCTAAAGCCATAGAGTCTGACTCGAACATTTGATCTGCTGTAACAATTTCTTTTTGTGCTTCTAAATTTTTTGGTTCTTTAACGAACTTAAGGTAAGCAAAATAACCTACTGCAATTAAAATAAACACACCGAAAACAATACCTAAAATCTTAGCATTCTTTTCTAGGAAGTGCTCTGATTGCTGTACGGTATTCTCTAAAGACTGAAAAGCCTCCTCTGTAGCGTATTTTTGTTCTTTTTTCTGTTTAGACATAACTTTAAAATCTATAAGACGCCAAAAGTACAAAAATTAACTATAATTGAAAGATTTATTTCTCTCTAGTTAAAATTATAAGCTTTGGCGTCTTATTAATTCTTTCCCGATTTCGGGATGGATTTATGTTTTAGAATCTATATCCCAAACTTACGTGTAAAAGTTTAGGTGTACTTTCTGTGTTAAAATTAAAGTCATTTTCTCTAACCCATTCAGTTTCTCTATCTCCCAGTGGGAAATCATATCTAAGGTTAAGCGATAAGTTATTCAATTCTACTCCTGCACCTAATTGAAAGGCTAAAGCAATTTCATCTTGCTTCACATTAGACAATTCATTCACGTCAATTTTATCGTCGAAGTAATATGATAAAACTGGCCCTGCTTGTACATAACCCATTTTTAAAACGGTTGTACCCACACTCACAGGCACATCAATTCTTTTATAAGTAACTTCATAGTCCTTTCTAGCACTATCCTCGAATTTTGATTTGTAGTTCACATACATCACTTCGGGCTGAACATATAATCCAGTTAAGGCAATTCTTTTGTAGACACCAATGTTATACCCCATTGATCCCTCACCCTTTGACTGATAAGCTTGGTCTACAGATTTAAACAATCCATCGTCGGCATTATAGGTTAAACCACCTTTTACACCAAAACCTGATTGTGCAGAAAGTGATGTAGCCACGAATAAAACTAAGATACTGATAATACTCCTCATAATTTTTTGCTTTTAGGTTGATTGATTGTAATGAAATAACAATGCCAATCTCTACTTTTTATTACATAAAATTAAATCGCACTGTAGTAGCACTAGGTTTCGGTTCATAAATGCCTATTTCCCTTCGCGAATAAGAGCTTCTCTTACCTTTTTCATTAGATCTGAATTGTACACGAAATTGAAAACATCTTCTTGCTCGGTATGAAGAATTTCTTGGTTGGTTCCTTCCCAAGCCTTTAAACCTTTGCTTAAGAATATAATTTTCTCACCAATCTCAATTACCGAGTTCATATCATGTGAGTTAATCACTGTAGTAATATTATATTCTTTGGTTAAGCCTTGAATCAAGTTATCGATTACTGTAGCCGTGGCTGGATCTAAACCAGAATTGGGCTCATCACAAAACAAATATTTTGGTCGTGTTACAACTGCACGAGCAATTGCCACACGTTTTTGCATTCCACCAGAAATTTCAGCGGGATATTGCTTAAAGGATTCTTCGTTTAAGTTCACACGTTTTAATACCTCGTGGGCTCTATCCATCATCTCCGAACGCGATAAGTCACTAAACATTTCCAATGGAAACATTACGTTTTCTTCTACCGTTAAGAAGTCTAATAAAGCAGAATATTGAAATACTGTACCGATGTTCTTACGGCGTTCTTGCTTAGATTCCTTTGTATCGTTGGCTGAATTGTCGCCATCATAAATAATTTCTCCACTCGTTGGCTCATATAATCCAAGGAGACACTTAAAAAAAACTGTTTTTCCTGCTCCCGAAGAACCGATAATCAAACTTGTCTTTCCCTCCTCAAAAGTGGTTGAAATACCTTTTAAGACTTGAACATCATCAAATGACTTTTCTAAATTATTCACCTCTATCATACCAATAACATTTGAGTTAATATCAAGTTTAGGACAATGATTACCACACAAGTCCAAACCACAGCGGTGGTACTTGCTCTACCCACTTCTAAACTTCCTCCATCTACATAAAAACCAAAATAAGCCGGAATGGTAGCAATAACAAAAGCAAAAACCTCCATTTTAATGAATGTATAGGTATAAAACCAGGGATCAAAGTCCATCTGAAGCCCCTCTACAAAGTCTACTGTAGACCATTGTCCAGTAATGGCTCCCACAAGATAAGCTCCCAAAATACCTGTCAACAAACTCACCATAAGCAAGACTGGATAGAAAAGTAAAGAAGCTATAATTTTGGGTAGGATTAAAAAGTTAGCCGCATTCACGCCCATTACTTCTAGCGCATCTATTTGTTCGGTGACTCGCATAGAGCCGATACTAGAGGCAATGAAAGACCCTACTTTACCTGCCAAAATAATACACATAATTGTAGATGAAAATTCCAAAACCAAAACTACTTTGGTAGCATATCCTACATAAGCATCTGGAATTGGAAAGGCAGCACCTTTAAAATTTTGATACATTTGTATGGCCAAAACTGCTCCCATAAATAGGGATAAAAAGGCGGTTAGGCCCAAAGAATTGAAACCTAAATCATGTATTTCTCTAATAATGAGCTTATAATACACCCTTGGATTCTTAGGAATCCTAAAGGAATCGCCTAATAGCATAAAATATTTGCCGATGGCTTTTAATGACGGAATCAATAAATACATAAAGCTAAATTACATTATTTAGCAATAGCAGTAAAATTTATTATTTTTGAATCTTGTTTACAGAAAAATTAAATCCATATCTTATTCCTGGCGCATTAGAATACATCAATCTATGGTGTGATGGTTATCCGGTGCGTTTAGTTATAAAAAACGCAAGAACCACCAAGTTGGGCGATTATATCAAGCGAGATGGCAAACATCAAATTACGCTAAACCATGGTTTAGATAAGGCCTTAAGTTTTCATATTCTTACCCACGAAATAGCGCATATGCATGCGAGAGAAATGTATGGAAGGAGCATTAAACCTCATGGCCGCGAATGGAAGTCCATTTTTTCTAATTTAATTCTACAGACTATTCATTTATTTGAGCCAGAGTTACAGTCTATCTTAAAAGAATTTGCCAAAAACCCAAGAGCCGGTTATTATTCTTATCAACCCTTGGCTGCTTATTTTCAAAAGAAAGAAAATGCTGAAGTTGTTCACCTGCAAGATTTAGCCATAGGGACAATTTTCAGAATTAAAGATAAAATATATAAAAAAGGGCAAAAGAGAAAAATACGATATCTTTGCAAAAATTTGGCAACGGGCAAACAATATAGTGTTCACCCTTTAGCGCCTATAAATGAGATAATTGAAGATGGAAAAAATGGATAATAAAAATACTTATTGTGTAATCATGGCAGGCGGAATAGGAACAAGATTTTGGCCCTTGAGCACATCTAAATTTCCAAAGCAATTTCATGATGTTTTAGGCACAGGGCAGACCCTAATACAGCAGACTTATAATAGGCTGAAAAAGATTACCGATGCCGATCGTATTTTTGTTATTACAGATAAGATTTATACCGATTTGGTAGCGGAACAGTTACCCGAAATGGAGGCGATGCAAATCATAGCAGAACCTATGGGAATGAATACGGCTATATGTGCATTGTATTCAGCTATGAAAATTAAAAAAATTAATTCTGATGCGAAAATACTTCTGTGCCCATCTGATCACTTGATTATGGATGAGCAAAAATTTGCAGAAAAAGCAGAATTAGCGCTTTCAAACCTTTCTAAAAATAAAGGTTTATATACGTTAGGAGTTGAACCTACTCGCCCCGACACAGGCTATGGATACATTCAGTTTATTGAAAACGACCAAGACATTAAAAAGGTTAAAACCTTTACTGAAAAGCCAAATAGAGAGTTAGCTGAAAGTTTTTTACACTCTGGTGATTTCTTATGGAATTCTGGTATTTTTATTTGGTCTGCGGATACTATCATTAAAGCTTTTGAAACTTATTTACCAGATATGTATCAAAGTTTTAAAAATATTGAAGAACATATTAACACAGATAAAGAAGAAAGTTTAATAAAACGCATCTATCCAACCGTACAAAAGGTTTCTATAGATGTCGGCATTATGGAAAAATATAAAAAAGTTTTTGTTCTTCCGTCTAGTTTTGGCTGGAGTGACTTGGGAACTTGGACCTCTCTTTATGAAAACCACGACCGCGACAAAAATCGTAATGCGGTGGTGGGGAACTGGGTGAGAATGTATCATTCTAAAGGAAATATGGTTCATGTAGAAGGCAATAAGGCCGTTGTGATTGAAGGTCTAGAAGATTATATTGTTGTAGACACCAAAAAAGCACTCTTGATTTGCCCCTTAGACAGTGATCAAGAAGTAAAAAAATATGTGAATGATCTTAAATTAAATAAAGGGGAAAATTTTGTTTAAATTTACTTCAGAGACTAATTAATAAAGTTGTACATGACAGAAAAAGATAAACAGCCACAAGGATTTTTTAAGGAAACCTTGGATTTTGTCAAAACTGTATTCAATATTCAAGAACATATTGATAAACAGCGAGCCCGTGATGAAATCTTAGCAAGTATTAACTTTAAGGGAATGGCTTCCTTTATTTTGATGGCTTCTGTTATGGTGGCTTCTATTGGTTTGAATGCTAACTCGGTTGCAGTTGTGATTGGAGCGATGTTAATTTCACCGCTTATGGGTCCGATCGTTGGGTTAGGATATTCCGTAGCGGTGAACGATTGGGAAACATTAAGAAGATCACTGATCAACTTCGGGATTATGGTGGTTATTGCCTTATTAACTTCCACCATCTACTTTGCGCTTGTTCCGCTTAAATCATTAACCATGGAGCTTAGAGGAAGAATTGAACCAACCTCTCTAGATGTCATGATTGCCTTCTTTGGTGGTTTCGCTGGAATTGCAGCCTTAAGTAGTAAGGTAAGAAATGCCAACGTAATTGCCGGGGTGGCTATTGCTACAGCGCTTATGCCGCCATTATGTACGGCAGGCTATGGAATTGCCATGGGTGGAGAAAAAATTGGCTACAAGGATTTTACAGGTTTTACGGCAGCTCTGAATGCCATGTATCTTTTCTTTATCAATTCGATATTTATTGGAATCGCCACATTTTTATTTGCTAAACTTAGTAGGTTTCCTTTGGCTAAATTCCAAAATTCTGAACAAGCTAAGAGAACCAACTGGATGATTGCGGGTGTGGCATTAATCACCATGATTCCAAGTAGCTTTATTTTCTATAAAATTGTGAACGAAGAGGTTTATAATGCTAAAGTAAGAAGGTTTCTATCAGAGGAAGTTGAAACAACTTATTCCAATACCTTTTTTGATATTCATAGACCAACATTTTCTCAAAATGACTCGATGAAAATTGTTTCTATTTCAACGATTTCACAAAGAATTCCTCAAGAGGTAATTGAGAATTGGAATCGTGTTTTAAAATCAAAATATAAAGTACCAAATACACAGTTAATCGTGCATCAAGGTGCTTTTGATGAGAATATTATTCAAAAGAAAGGAGAAGAATTTATTCAATCTCTGTATGCCTCTACAGGTGTTGAGATTCAAAAAAAGGACTCCACCATTAATGCCTTAAAAAATCAAATTTCTAGGTTAGATAGTGACACTATTCCGTTCTATACTATTTCAGATGAATTAAAATCTCAATATCCTAATTTAGAGCATTTTGGATATGCCATTTTTAATTATAAAGATTATAATAAAAAGGGTAAAACCGTAATGCCTACCTTTATTATCACTTGGAAAAACAAGTCTAAAACAAGAGCAAATACTAAACAGCAATCGCAAGACGAGGAAAGAATTAAATCATATTTAAAGGCAAGATTAAAACTTGATACGCTTCAGTTATTAAAAGAATAATTATTTCTCTCTTTAATTATAATAACGCCAATGAATTGAATCATTGGACTTAAGAAATCGCCAGTAAATTAATTTCTGGAACTTTAGAATAGAGCCATATTTTATGATTATCTTTCTTCTTCTAAGCTTAAATTCTTGCATTAAAAAAAGTT
Organism: uncultured Weeksellaceae bacterium; assembly: GCA_964553105.1. Lineage (GTDB taxonomy): Bacteria > Bacteroidota > Bacteroidia > Flavobacteriales > Weeksellaceae > Profundicola. Next base: position 32,029 of record CAZKJO010000007.1, read on the forward strand.
AACTTTACCACATGTTTTTAGAGAACACCATAAATCATCAACATCGTAGTGGCTGGATAGAAGTCATCTGTGGCTCTATGTTTTCGGGCAAAACCGAAGAGCTAATCCGTAGGCTAAAACGAGCAGAATTTGCTGGGCAGAAAGTAGAAATCTTTAAACCTGCCGTTGACACGAGATACGCCGATGAAGATGTGGTATCACACGATCAAAATAAAGTTCAAAGCACACCGATAGAAGCAAGCTCTAATTTGCCGCTTCTTGCTAGTGATTGTGATGTAGTTGGGATAGATGAAGCTCAGTTTTTTGATGATGGTATTATAGAGGTAGTTAACGCACTAGCCAATGATGGCAAGCGTGTAATTATCGCTGGATTAGATATGGATTTTAAGGGACGTCCGTTCGGACCTATGCCTAATTTAATGGCGATTGCAGAGTATGTGACGAAAGTCCACGCAATCTGCGTTAAGACTGGGAATCTAGCGAACTATTCGCACCGAAAAATTCAAAGCACGAAATTGGTAGAATTAGGAGAAACTTCAGAATATGAACCATTGAGCCGTGCAGTATTTTGGAAGACGCTAGAACAAGAAAAAGAACGACAAAAAGAAAAAACATCCTAAACTATGTTTTCTTACAAACTTAGTGAGATCGCCGATTCCATGAATGCAAAATTGGTTGGAAATCCCGACCAAGTTATTGAAAGTATTTGGATTGACTCACGCCATATTGTTTTAGCGAAAAATGGGATATT
>CAZKJO010000007.1:32879-50466 GCA_964553105.1 uncultured Weeksellaceae bacterium
AAAATAAAACTCATTCGCAGTCCCAAAAGTTTCAATTCTCAGATTGGCGTACCGATTTCAGTTTTAGAAATGATTGATGGAGTGTCCTTAGCCATTTTTGAATTAGGAATTTCTCAGCCTAAGGAAATGGCGCAAATAAGCAACATCGTTCAACCCAATATAGCAATTATTACTAATATTGGTGAGGCGCATTCGGAATTTTTTGAAGACAGAGAACAGCATATACAAGAGAAAATCCTAATAGCTGAACATGCCGAAATCATTATATACCCTTCTGATGATACTGCTTTAAGACAAGCTATTAAGCATGAATATCCAAATAAAAAGCATATTAGCTTTGGCGAAAGCAGTGCCGCAGATATTCAAAAAATTGAAAGCAAAGAAGATTTAAAAGTTATTTTCAAGAATAAAATTTATCAACTTCCTTTTGAGTATAAAGATGAGGCATCACTGAAAAATGCACTGATTTGTTTTGGGATACTTACGCAGCTAGACATTGATTTAGAGCCTATTTTGGAAGATTTTAAAAGGCTTATGCCTGTGGAAATGAGGCTGGAAGTTCTAGAAGGATCACATCAGATAGAAATCATAAACGATGCTTTTAACTCTGATTTATCTTCAATTCCCATTGCACTAAATGTTTTGAACCATCACGCCAAACCAAAAAAAACTTTAATCCTAACCGATATTCTTCAGAACCGACAAAAAGGAGCTGCTTTATACCAAGAAGTAGCCGATTGGGTAAATGCTTATCCTATTCAAAAAGTTGTTTTAATCGGCGAAGAAATTATTGAATTTAAAGATTTTTTCAAGAATTTGTATGCAAGTTTTACAGATACTTCTGGTTTTTTAAAGGAATTTAAAGCCTCTGATTTTGCAGGTGAAACCATTTTATTAAAAGGAGCAAGAAAGTTTGAATTAGAACGTATTTCTAAAGTTTTTGAAAAGAAATCTCATGACACCATATTGGAGGTCAATCTTCAAAACTTATTAGAGAATTTAAACTATTTTAGAAGCAAATTAGAACCTAGCACCAAGCTTATGGCCATGGTTAAGGCTTTTGGTTACGGGGCAGGTGGATTTGATATTTCACAGGCCTTAGCTTCCCAAAACATCGATTATTTAGGAGTTGCCTATGCCGACGAGGGCGCTGAGTTGAGACAACAAGGGATTTCAACACCTATCATTGTCATGAACCCTGAACAAAATAGCTATACAAGCATCATTGAATCTTCTTTAGAACCTGAGATTTATAGTTTAAGAGTTTTGAGAAAATTCACTGAAAAGTTAATAGATAAAAACATAGCAACGGCCTATCCTATTCACATTAAATTGAATACCGGAATGAATCGTTTAGGTTTTAAACTTGAAGATATTTCTGAGTTAATTCAGGAGCTAGCTGACAATCCATATGTTAAGGTTAAAACTATTTTTTCGCATTTAGCCACGAGCGATGTTCCAAGTGAGCATGCTTTTGTGCATCAACAAATGCAGAAATATCAGGAAATGTATGAGCGAATTGTTACTAATATTGGATATAGACCAACTCGTCATATTTTGAATTCTGCTGGAATTTTGAATTTCCCAGATTATCAAATGGATATGGTACGCGTAGGAATTGGGATGTTTGGCGTTTCTATGGGTTCGGAGCATCAAAAACACTTGAAACCTGTTGTAACATTTAAGACTGTGATATCACAAATCTCTACCTTACAAGCTGGTGATACGGTGAGTTATGGTAGGAACTTTAAGGCAAATGAAATTACTAAAATTGCTACGCTGCCAGTGGGTTATGCGGATGGTCTAAAGCGATCTCTTGGAAATGAAAATGGTCATGTTTCTATTGACGGACAATTGGCACCCATTGTTGGTACTGTTTGCATGGACATGATGATGGTTGATATCTCTGGAATCAATTGTCAAGAAGGTGATGAAGTTATAATTTTTGGTGAAAATCCAAGCCTTGAAGAAGTTGCCGAGCAATGTAACACCATTACTTATGAAATTTTAACCTCGATTTCTTCTCGTGTTAAAAGGATTTATCTAAAAGAGTAGTTATTGACTTATCAACTTGCTACAAAAAACCCTAAAAGCCTTGCTTTTCTATACTTTTATCATTAATTTTATGTCATTCTACTAAGACTTAGAAGTTAGTCTTTGATTCTAAAATTAAATTTTAATCTTTAATATAAAATTATGAGTAAATTTCAAGAGAAGTATGACACTGTAGAGTCTGCTTTAAAAGACATGGGCGTTAAGGTAAATACCGAGCTTTTAACTGCTGTTTGTAAAGGTTTAGGACCTGCTTTGTACAACAATGATGCTTCTACTGTTGCGTCATCAGATAAGGACGAATTAGACCGTTTAAAGAAAAACTTCTTACAGAAAAAACTAGGTCTATCTGATTCTGACGATTTAGATGGAGCGATTGAAAAAGTAGTAGAAACCATGGGAAGATCTAACCCAAGAAAATACCGCGCAGCTTTCTATTATTTATTAACTGAGCATTTCAGAAAAGAAAGTGTATATTTATAAATAAAGCACTTTAAAATATTTAATAAAAAACAGCCTCCTTATCCGTATTGAGGCTGTTTTTGTATTTAATAAACAATATCCTTTATTATTAATTCAAAATCTTAATCTGCTATTTAAATTTAAAAAAATAAAGCCCGAAACCAATGGCTTCGGGCTAAACTAACTATCTATGAGGACTATAGTTATTTTTTAATAAATTTCACATTTACCACTTGTCCTTCTGCATTTCTCATAACCGCGATATATGTACCTACAGGTAGATTAGCAACAGCTTTGGATGTTGCTACTAATTGACCATTGGTGTTATAAATAGCGATGTCTTTTGCATCAAATCCAGCCACTCTTAACTCACCATTTGCTACGGCAACTTTCACTAAAGCAGTATTAAAGTCTGGATTACGAACGCTCAAGTTATCGATGATATCTTCGCTATCTCTTGGGAAGATTTGCGCATCATCGTTAAATCTAGAAGCGATTCCTACTAAATGAACTGTTCCTTCTGGAAGAGCTGTTCCGATATAATCTGCATCGTAGAAGTTAGTACGAACGATTAAGTTCTCAGCTGAACCAGTTTGAATGAAATCATAGTTTGTTCCTGAACTCCAGTTTCCTGTTGCCTCTGTAGAAACATTTTCAATCTTGATTAATTGAGACTCATATGCTGCAATGTTTGCATTTAATTCCTCAACGGTAACCACTAAAGGCATTACTTCATTTCCTGTTGAAGTTACAACACCAGTGTCTGCTGTAGGGATAAACTGCAATAAACCTCTGAATACTGATAATGTTCCTTGTAAACCAGAAACTCCATCATATTGATTATAGGCTGTAGAAATTACACCATCGTTATCATCAATTAAAATAGCGCCTGTTGCGTCTTGAATCCATTTTTGACCTCTAAAGTCTTGTTGCATTGTGATCACAGCTTCACTTGTTAAAGTATAAATACTTCCGTCTGTAGCTCCAGCTCTTAATTCTGCAATACTTGAAACTTCATTCTGTCCTGGGATAGAGAAGTTTACTGTAGCAGAAGCTTCTGGGTCTAAAGCGTTGTGATCTCCATCAACTAACCACATGTTTAAAGTGTGAGAACCTGATGTTAATCCAGATAAAATAAATGCATCTGTAGAGTATAACATTTGAGCCGCACCATCATTTAATGAATAGTGAACATGTCCATCAGTTCCAACCACAAAGTTATTTACAACAAAGTCAACTGTAGTTTCAGTTGTACCAGCTGCTAAAACTTCGCCTTCTGAAGGAGAAGAAATAAAGATTTCTGGTGAAGTCGTCGCACAATCTAAACATGTAACTGTATAGTTATCAATAATAACAAAAGCTCCAACCTCAGCATCAAATACATCAGCTTCGTCATAAAATCTTAAACCCACAGGAACACTACCTGTTTCAGATGCAGTAAACTCATATGCAATAGTTTGCCACTCACCTACTAAAGCAGGATCTGAATAAGTACCCCAATCTGTTCCATAAATTCTAGTTTTAGAAGCATTATCTAATTGATAAACGTCTACTGTAATTTCGTAAGTTTTTCCGATTTCTACAGCTACATTCTGTCTAAAATCTGTGTTACCTTGGGTTGCCGTAATAACTTGAAATTTTGCAGCAGAAGAACCTTCCGAAACAATTGTGCTTTCTTGCGTAATTACGGTACCATCTTCGCTGGTCCAAACGTCTAAAACGCCGTCCGTCCAGTTTTCCATTCCACCATTCTGAGCGATATTCTGCCCAAATGCAAAAGAGAACGGGATTAGTAATAAAAATAAATAAATATTTCTCATAGTTAAAATTTTGTTTTAATATTCCAAAGTTACAAATTATTAGCTTATTTAATTAATTTTTAGATTATAAAACAGCTAATTACTGAACTTTGGAATATGATTTAAGTTTTAAAATTATAATCCGCTTGCCCAACTTCTAGCCCAAGCATTTACATTGGTTCCGTTGGCATTATTATCCAGAATAATAAATTGAGTTTCATCGAAATCAACTCCAGAATCATTTTTAACATTCGTTGTTACATCCTCAAATTTACCTTTAACTGTTAAATCACCATTTAAAACGTGATGTCCAGAAGTCAATGAGCTATCTTCTGATCCATTTCCTTTAATTTGGAATGCTCTACCGAAACCTCGCACAACAATATTGTTGAAATTTGCTTGAGTTGCCTCTCTTAATCGAACTCCTTCGTATGAACCAACACTAATTCCTTCTTGGTTTTGAATGTCAGTAGATGAACCTAATCCTTCGATGGTAACATTAGTTAAAGTTGGGTTTGAATAGAAAACAGGATCAACATTGATTCCTAAATCTGGGTTGTAACCATCCCCTTCAATGGCTTTGTCATATTTAGTTCCTTCGTGACGAATATAAACATCAGTAATATTTCCTGTATATCCTTCTGTCCAATCTAATGAATCATCTTCGTTACCAATTAAAACGATATTGCTAGCGTTAACTGTTCCTCCGAAGAATTCTACACCGTCATCAGAACCATAGTAAGACTCGATATGATTAACAATAGTTTCGTTACCTACTCCGTAGAAAGAGAAACCATTATTCTCAGAGGCAGCATCTACCGCACCACCAGAGTATTCTACGATCACGTATTCAACAACACCTGAATTGTCGTTAGGATCTGTTCCACCATAGTTGAATCCTCCGATTTCTGAAGTAGCTGTTAGTCCAGAGTTGATAGGTGCTTTACCTAATAAAATTAAACCACCCCAAGCTCCTGGAGTTTTGTCCTCAGCTGTCAATAAAATCGGTTGACTTGCTGTTCCTTGTGCCATAATTTTAGCACCTTGCATCACTGCGATATAAACATCAGCTCCATTTTGAGCTATAATTTTAGTTCCTGCAGGAATGGTTAAAGTTGCCCCTTCCTTCACGATTAAAGGTCCGTTCAAAGAATAAACAATATTTGGGTCTAATACTTTATTTTCTCCACTTAATACAAATCCACTAAGTGTACTAGTTGTAGGAGTTGTAATTCCACCATTTCCGTAATCAATATCTTGATTAATTGTTAGGCCTCCACCATCATCTTCGCATGATGTTAAAGCGAATACTGAAAATACAACTGCAAGATTTAATAATAGTTTTTTCATTTTCTTAAGTTTTAATTTTTAATTCTATTCTATGTTTTGTTAAAATTTATATGTTATCTCGAATGAGAAAATTTGTCCTTTTTTAAAGCTTTCTAGCACTACATCGTTACCAGATGTTTCTCTAAAGATTTCCACAGCAGGATTCAATAGGTTTTTAGCTCCAAGTTTCAATGAAGTGTTTCTACCAATTTCTGATGACATTAAGAAGTCTAATGTTGGAATTCCTTTTTCAACTTTATTACCGATTTGTCCAGAACCTAGTGCGTAGATTCTATCTGAAAAATAGTTTCCTACTAAAGTGAAGGTTGGCTCAAATCCACCCCATTTCTTTCTGTAGTTAAGGTCAGCTTGTGCTATGAAATCAGAAGCTCCTTGTAATTTATCCTCTTTGCGATTGAAAGTAACGTTTCTAGTCCCGTTGATTTCGCTATACAAGTCTTGATTTGTTTTAATGTAAGAAGCATTGAAACCAAGGAATAATTCAGTTTTATCTGTGTTTAAGATATCTTTTTTCAGGTCTAATTCAGCTCCTAAAACAGTTGCTTTATCTCCTGTTCTAAAGTAATATTCATCTCCGGTTGCAGAAGTTCCTACTACTAAATTGATTGGATCATTGATGACTTTATAGAATCCTGCAATTGAAATCATTTCTGAACGACTAAAGAAGAGTTCATACTTAGCATCGAAGTTTAAAATTTTAGAGTAAGCTACATCTTTCACATTTTTATACTCCTTGTCATCCGAAGTTCCTAATAAATCTGGGTTACCTCCGATTCTTGTAGTGATACCTTCATAGACGAAAGGTGCAAATTCTTTAAACTCAGGAAAAGATACCGACTGAGATCCTGAAACACGAAAGTTGCTGTCCTCATTGATGGCGTATTTCATGTTCAGACTTGGCAAGAATATCTGTGACTTAGATTCTGCTTTACCTGGGTTAAACAAACTACTTAAGTTGTTTACATCCCAATTAATCTTTTGGGTCACATCCTCGAACCTCATGCCTGGAATTAATAGAAGATTCTCTCCTAATTGCCACTGAAAATCCACATAGGTTGAAAGGTTGATTAAGGTTGCATCGTAAGTGTTTTCAGGCATTCCAGGCATATTATATTGTGACATGCTTACCACTGAAGAACCGTCTTCGGGATTAGTAACCTCTATAGGATTTAAAGTGAAAGTGTTATAGTTTTCCATCCAATTTTCAATAGCGAAAAATGCATCGATGTCATCTAAAGAGCCAATATTCTTTTCAAGAAATTCATATCCGTATCTAATACTTTCGAAATCTCTCTTTTTGTATCGTGTGTTTCCTCCCAAGTTTATTTTTAAATTATCTGATACATCGAACTTGAAATTGATTCTTGAGTTAAACTCATCTTCATCAATCTTTTGAAAATATCTTTGACTATCGAAGTTGGTTGTACTCACAAAAGTTCCAAAAGTAGAAGCATCATTATCTAATAGATTTTGATAGTTGCTGATGCTTAATCTTTTTCTGTCCGGCTCATCTGCATTCAAGATGTTATATCCCACTCCCCAATCTAGATTCAATTTCGGAGTCAATTCATGCTCACCCATTAATTGATTAATAAAAATCAATTCTTGGTTGAATTGAACGTTTGATTGAAAAAAGCCTTGGTCAGCGATATCACGCTTAAAACCTAATCCTTTATATCCATAATAACCCACCTCATCTGAAGAGTTGTTAATTAAAAAGGAGCTAAATTTTAAACTTTGCTTATCATTGAATCGCATCAAAGCAGACAACATTCCAGTACTTACTGTATTGTATTGGTATTTCTCTACATCTGGGAAAGCTAATGTACTTATACTTGTATAAGATTGTTGATTACCCTCTTGGTAATTAAATTCATTGGCGAAACTTCCAGAAGCGAATAGCGATAATTTTGCCTCTTCACCAAATCTGATGGTTTCACCTAAATTTAAGGATAGGTTGGTGCTATATGGTGCTAAGCCTTTAGAATCAACTGGCGCTAAACTTTGACTAATTACCGTTGCAAAAGGATTATCATTGTATCTACCATAAAGACCAAAATAGCTGGTTCCTTCTGATTGAATCATATCTTTCCCCACCGCGTTAGAGTTAACACGAGTTCCTACACTTAAATCAATATAATCTCTACCCGAATGTTCTTTTGATGTGATATCAATACTACCTGCAGCAAAATCGGCGTTCCCGCCTGCGTTCATGGTTTTACTAACTGATATATTTTGAATAAGATCAGACGAAAATAAATCTAAATCAATATTTTTCTTATTGATATCATTAGATGGTAGACTTAAACCATTCAAACTCGTGTGGATATATCTATCTCCCAACCCACGAACATAAACATCACTCGTGGTAGTTTGTTTAGAAACTCCTACTATGGTAGCAACTGCTGCCGACGCATCTCCTTTACCTAAACGAGAAAGCTCTGCGGCTCCTTTATATTCTTTAATTTCAGATGAGTTACGTTGAAGCTTCAATACGCTAGCCTCACTTTCTTTACTCGTATTGGCTTGAATTAAGACTTGTCCTAATTCCTGAACAACTCCATCTTGTGACTGAACTTCTAACATGGGAGACCACTCTAAGCTCTGCCCGTTCTGAACACTCAGGGTCTCTTGAAGTTTTTCGAATCCAAAAGCATCTACATTAAATGTATAAGTACCTGCAGGAATTTCTATAGAAAATGTTCCATCTGATTCTGTATAATATAAGTAATCTGTTCCCTCAACATAAATTTCTGCCCCTGCAATAGGCAACGCATTCGTATCTGTTACAGTACCATAAATACTTGTTTGAGCCCATACTAGAACTCCGATAAAAAATGCACTAACAATGAATAATTTTCTAGTCATTTTTACTTAAATAATTTGATGCAAAGAAAGAGTTTGAAAACAGGTTTTATGTTAGCTTAATATGAACCTTATGTTAGATTAATATTATGAATTCAAGCCAAAGTTACCTCAACGTTAAGAAGGTTATCATAGCGTTAACAAAGTCAAAATGAACATTATCAATCTGTAAAATCCCTTTAGAGTTGTATCTTTATGCACGCTTAAAATGCAAATAAATAGTTATGAGTAAATTCAAGGTTTTATTAGTTGACGACGAACCAGATATTTTAGAATTTCTTTCTTATAATTTAATTAAAGAAGGATATATAGTAGAAACTGCTGAAAATGGAATTGAAGGTGTTAAGAAAGCTAAAATCCTTAAACCAGATTTAATTATTTTAGACGTAATGATGCCTTATATGAATGGTATCGAGGCTTGCGAACAAATCCGAAGCATTGAATCTCTTTCTAATGCCTTGATTGTTTTCTTATCGGCCAGAACAGATGAAGTTACCCAATTGAGCGGTTTCGAGAAAGGTGCTAATGATTATGTCACCAAACCCGTGAAACCGAAGGTCTTAATGAAAAAAATTGAAGCGCTACTTCAGTTAAATGCAAAAGAAGAGGTAGATGAATTGATTGAATTAAAAGATATTTCAATTGATCGCGAAACCTATAAAGTTACCTTTGAGGGTGAGGAAATGTCATTACCTCGAAAAGAGTTTGAACTTCTATCCTTATTAGCCTCTAATCCAAGACGCGTTTTTAAAAGAGAGGAAATCCTTGAAAAAGTTTGGGGAAATGAAGTGATTGTAGGTGGCAGAACCATAGATGTACACATTAGGAAACTGAGGGAAAAATTTGGAAACGATCGCTTTACAACCATCAAAGGCGTTGGGTACAAAATCAATGATTAGTTAGTCGATGAAGTTAAATTACAATAACATCATATTTGCTGGTTTAGCTACTGGAGTGCTTGTTCTATTCGTAAAAGCCTTTTATTTCTTATTAGAAAATATTTTTGAGATAGAAGTTCCTATTTTGCCCATAGCATTTTGGATTTTATTTTTCCTCAGCATATTTCTTATGTTGTTATTGACTATCTATTTAAGCTCTAAGTTTCAAACCAAACGAGATATCACTCAATTATATGAACTTCTTCCAGATTTAAATGAAAATAGCCAACGACCTTCTGATGTTGAAACCTTATCGGAGAAGATTTCTAATATTACCAGTGATAAGACTCAAGAAATCGATGTATTAATTGAAAAGGAAAACTATCGTCGCGAGTTTGTGGGGAATGTAGCTCATGAATTAAAAACTCCTCTGTTTTCTATTCAAGGATTTGTTTTAACCCTGATTGAAGGCGGTGTAGAGGATATTGAGATTAGAGATAAATACTTAAATCGAATTAATAAATCTGTAGAGCGACTAACTTATATTGTTCAGGATTTGGATTTAATTACGGAGTTAGAATCAGGTAACTTAAAACTAGAAAAAACGGCATTTGATATTCTTGCACTAACAGAGGATGTAGTGGATTTATTGGAAAATAAAGCAGAAGAAAATAATGTTACGCTAGAAATTGATAGAGATTGCTATGGCCCAATTAATGTCTATGGCGATGCAGAAAAGATTGAGCAGGTAGTAACTAATTTAGTGACAAATGCTATTAATCACTCCAAAAAATCTTCACATGTATTTATCACTTTCGAGGAGGAAGAAACAAGAGTGAAAACTATTGTAAAAGATACAGGACAAGGTATTGAACCTGATAAACTTCAACGTATTTTTGAGCGATTCTATCGAATTGACCAATCTAGAAGCCGCAGACAAGGTGGTTCGGGATTAGGTTTAGCCATTGTGAAGCATATTCTAGAAGCTCATAACCAAAAGCCTTATGTGGAAAGCACTTATGGAAAGGGTGCTACTTTCTATTTCTACTTAGACACACCTTAAAGTTCAAAAGGTTCGAATGCGTCGATTAATATCGTCGAGGCTAATCCATCTGATTTTTTAATCACAATAGCGATATCAAACCTGCATTCTAAGTCTATGTCATTGATTTCCATATATTCATCGGCAGCCTTAACTAAATTCCTCTTTTTTGCAAGATTTACGGCCTCTGTGGGGTCGATAAAAGTATCATAAGCTCGGGCTTTAACCTCAACAATCGCCAACATATCATCTTTCTTAGCAATAATGTCAATCTCCAATGGGTGGAATCGCCAATTTCTTTCTAGGATTTCATACCCATTAGCCATATATTTTTGAGCGATGAACTCTTCGGCTATTTGACCAAAGTCATTGTGCTCAGCCATTTTACAATTTTTACAATTAATCTATCCACTCAAGAAGAACCTCTTGATCGTTCACCTCAAACAACACCTGTTTTCCTAAAACTAAGGCTCTGTTATCACCTATATGCCCAGCTGGAAAGTTAAACACCACAGGAATCTTTAAATCATCTACAAATGATTCTATAATTTGATTAGAAATTCCATCAAAATCTGAATCGTAATTTGGATTTTCCTCTCGTGTATCCATTTTGGTAAAACTCCCGACAATTAAACCTTTTATACGCTTAAAAAGTCCACTTCGTTTTAGCGCTACCATCATACGGTCTAAATGATACCAGTTCTCTTGCCAGTCTTCTATAAATAAAATCAAATGATCTCCCGAAATCATGGTTTCACTACCTAGCTGACTATAGAGCATCGACAGATTTCCACCTACTAACTTACCTTGAGCTGTTCCTCTAAGATCGTTACTTGAACTCTGAAAGTTATATCTTAATGATTGTCCCAATAAAACTTGTCTTAAGCTCTCATAGGTTTCGGAGGTGTAATCAGTGTTTAACTTCTTAGCAGTTACCGCATGTAAAGTTGGGATGTCTAAGTTGTTTAAATAATTATGAAATACTGTAATGTCCGAATAACCAATCAACCATTTTGGATTCTTTTTAAATTCTGTGAAATCTAATTGATCTATTAAACGTACTGAACCATAACCTCCTCTAGCAAACCAAATTGCATCTAAATCTGGATTATTGAGCGCTTCTTGCACCAATTTTAGGCGATGCTCATCATGCCCTGCATAGAAATAACCAAAATTATGCTCTCTAAAAAGCTCATCAGAATATTCTGCCTTCCACCCATTTTGTTCAATCCACTCAATGGCAAAATCTAATTCATGACGGAAGATTCTTCCCGCCGGAGCAACTATTCCAATTTTAGAATTTGGTTCTAAGGTTTTAGGCATAGTTTAATATAATTTATTCTCTTCATTGTTTTGTTTCCCGGTAAACAAAACATCTTTGATAGCCGGATAATAACAAACATAGGCAAATCCCATGGAAGCAAATACACCAATTAAACACAAAAAACTACCAATTTGAGCTATCATACCTATTAAAATAATAAAAAGAATAATCAGCAGTGGCTGTTTTAAAGATAGATTCCAAGAGGTTTTAAATGCTTCTATAGCCGAATAATCACCAAAGAAAATAAGATATGGTGCAAAGAAAAGCGCTAAACTCATCACAATACCAGCAATAAACATAATTCCATACATTAAGAAGACACTTCCAAATGCTGCTCCCTCTGCCATACTAGCTCCATCGCCAGAAAGACTAGCCATACCCATCATTACTCCGCCAAAAGGTAATGTAATTATCAACATAATTAAAACGGGAATTAACGTTAAAATTGCTAATTGTGGAAGTTTTTTAAAGCCTCCAAACATATCTCCAATGGACAAAGGTTCGCCATTCTCAACCCGCCTTGCTCCAATAAAAAATCCTAACATCAAAGGATATGCTGTAAATAGAAGTCCAACAATGGTGATCGAGGCTATCGTTAAAATGATTAAAGCTAGAAAAGCATAAATACTAAAGGTTAACCATTCCTTTTTATAGATTTCCCAGCCTCTAGAGAGATAGCTCCCAATATCGAATTCGTAGCCATTTAGAAGTTTTTGTTCAACTACGGTTCTGTCAATAACTAATTCTTGATAAAGTGTTTTCATAATAGTTGTTTTAACAAATATAAGAATTCCACATTCAAAAAAGAATATCAAAATTCTAAATTAAATGTGGAATTGTTTCAACTTTTTATCTGTCTACTATATCGTATAAGATGTGCCGTCCTTACCATCTTTTAGGGTAATTCCGCTGGCAGCTAATTGATCTCTAATTTGGTCAGATGTACTCCAATCTTTATTTTCTCTAGCAGAATTTCTAAGATCGATAAGTAATTGCATGGCTGCATCTAATTTATCATTTTTGTCTGTGCTAAGTGGTTTTAGACCTAACACATCCTCAATGAACTCTTTCATTCTCATCTTTAAGATAACCTTGTCATGTTCATTGATGCTTTCTTTTCCATCTTGAATCAATTGAATCATCTTAACTCCTTCAAATAGCTGCGCAATCAACATAGGTGTATTGAAATCATCGTCCATTTTCTCGTGACAATTCGCGACCCAAGATGGTATATCAACACTTGATACTTCAGAAACGTTTAAATTATCGATAAGGGCATAAGCGTCCATCAATCGAATGAAGCCTTTCTCTGACGCTACTACGGCATCATTAGACAAATCTAAAACGCTTCTATAATGAGCTTGAAGCATAAAGAACCTCAACACCATAGGATCAAATCCTTTTTCAAAAATATCGTTATCTCCAGAAATTAATTCACGAGGATTAACAATGTTTCCTGTGGATTTAGACATCTTTTGTCCATTCATAATCAACATGTTGGTATGCATCCAATAGTTCACTGGAGCTTCGCCATTCGCACCTTTGGCTTGTGCAATTTCACATTCGTGGTGAGGAAATTTTAAATCCATTCCTCCTCCGTGAATATCAAATCTTTCACCCAAATACTTGGTGCTCATCACACTACACTCTAAATGCCAACCTGGGAATCCATCACTCCACGGCGAAGGCCAACGCATAATATGCTCCGGAGCTGCTTTCTTCCATAAGGCAAAATCTTGTGGGTTTTTCTTCTCTTGCTGACCGTCGAGCTCACGCGAATTAGCCATTAATTCATCGATATCACGATTGCTTAGCTCACCATAGTTGTAGCCTTCTTCGTTGTATTTTTTAACATCAAAATAAACCGAACCATTACTTTCATAAGCTAAACCATTATTGATTAATTTCTTAATCCATTCAATTTGCTCGATTAAATGTCCGGTGGCTGTTGGCTCAACGCTGGGTGGAATCGCATTGAATTGCTGCAATACCTGATGGAAATCGTTGGTATATTTCTGAACAATTTCCATAGGCTCTAATTGCGCCAAGCGTGCTTTTTTAGAGATTTTATCTTCTCCTGTATCGCCATCGCTTTCTAAATGCCCAACATCCGTAATATTTCGCACATAGCGAACCTTATATCCTAAATGTTTTAAGTATCTAAATACGATATCAAATGATAGAAAAGTTCTAACATTCCCTAAATGCACATTAGAATACACTGTAGGCCCACACACATACATGCCGACAAAATCAGGTGTAATCGATTCGAATTTCTCCTTTTCTCCGGAGATCGTATTGTATATTTTTAGGTTATGTTTTTCTACCATTTTTATTAGTTTTTAAACGTTAAATTTAGTCTGGAAGCCTATGTACTTCAAGAATTCAGCTCTGGTTGTAGGATCTGTTTTAAAACATCCTCCCAACTCAGCTGTAATTGTACTACTCTCGATATCTCTAATACCTCTTGAGTTAACACATAAGTGCTTAGCATCAATCACACAAGCTACATCATCCGTACCTAAAGCTTCTTGCATAGACTTAACAATCTGCATCGTTAAACGCTCTTGCACCTGTGGACGTTTGGCATAATAATCAACAATTCTATTGATTTTAGACAAACCAATCACACGACCATTTGAGATATATCCAACGTGTGCGCGACCTACGATAGGCAAGAAGTGATGCTCACAAGTAGAGTAAACAACAATATCCTTCTCCACCAACATTTGGTTGTACTTATATTTATTCTCAAAAGTTGACATGCGAGGCATACGCTCTGGGCTCAATCCGCCAAAAATCTCTTTTACAAACATTTTTGCAACACGGTTAGGCGTTCCTTTCAAGCTATCATCGGTTAAATCTAAGCCCAAAGTGTTCATAATTTCAGCAAAATGAGACTTGATTTTATCTATTTTTTCTTCTTCACTTATGCTGAATGCATCGTCGCGCATAGGCGTATTGAAAGTGCTCGGAATGTGGCCATCGCCCATATCGTCAAATAATTCCTCCTCGTTATATTCTTTCATATTTTTTTCCTTGTAAATAACAAAAATACTTAAATTTAATGGGTTTAAGCTTTCATTTCGAAATGAGTTAAACTTTTAAAGGTCTTCACTCGATCAGCTATTTCATCTCTTGTCAATTCAGCTAATCTTTCTGTCCCGAATTTTTCTACGGTAAATGAAGCCATCGCTGAACCATAGATAATAGCTCGTTTCATATTCTCAAACGAATAATCTTGAGTTTTAGCTAAATAAGCAGCATAACCACCTGCAAAAGTATCTCCCGCACCTGTTGGATCAAAAACCTCTTCTAATGGCAATGCCGGCGCAAAGAAAACTTCATCTTTATGGAACAATAAGGCTCCATGTTCTCCTTTCTTAATAATTAAGTATTTAGGTCCCATTTCTAAAATTACTTTAGCCGCTTTTCTTAAGCTAAACTCTTTACTTAATTGTCTTGCTTCCTCGTCGTTAATGGTTAAAACATCTACTTTTTTAATGGTGTTTACAACATCATCCCAAGCGGTGTCCATCCAGAAATTCATGGTATCTAAAATCACCAATTTGGGTCTTTCAATTTGATCAAAAACAGATGACTGAACCAATGGATGTAAGTTCCCTAACATTAAAACATCCGGAGATTTCCAATGATCTGGGACATTGGGTGTCCAGTTTTCTAATACATTCACTTCCGTTGCCAATGTATCGCGAGAATTCATATCTAAATGATATTTTCCTTCCCAAAAGAAAGTTTTACCATCTTCAATGATTTCAATTCCTGAAATGTCGGTTCCGTTGTCCTTTAATAAATCTAAATAGGATTGAGGGAAATCACCACCAACAACCGAAACGATTCCATTTTCTACATTTAATAAAGATGACGCTAAACCAATAAATGTTCCTGCACCACCTAAAATTCTATCTGTTTTACCAAAAGGAGTTTCGATTTTGTCAAATGCGACACTTCCAACGATGAGTAAGCTCATAAAAAATATTTTGTGCAAATATACGCTTTGTGTAGAAATCTAAAATCAGATTCCATGAGAAGCTTACACCTAATTCAGCGTTACATAATCTTCTTAATCCAAGAGAAATGCTTGTAGGGAGCGTATTTCAATGGCAAATCAATCCATGTGGGCGTACTTACCACAGCTCGTTGATGAGAAAATGCATCAAAACTATATTTCCCGTGATAATTTCCTTGTCCACTATTCCCCACGCCACCAAAAGGTAAATTATGGTTGACAATATGCATCAATGTATCATTAATACAAGCTCCACCCGAGGTAGTTCTAGCTAATACCTCTTTCGCTTGAGATGACTTACCGAAATAATAGAAAGCCAATGGTTTGGGATGAGTTTTTAAGAATTCATATACCTCATCCATTTGTTCAAATTCTAACACAGGTAAGACAGGGCCAAAGATTTCGTCTTGCATCACAGGACTTTCTAAAGATGGATTTAACAACAAGGTTGGTTCTATAAACTTCTCGTCTTGACTCGATTTTCCACCTAAAACAATCTCGCCATCCTTCATATAAGAATTAACGCGATCGAATGCTTGTGGCGTAATCATTCGTCCATAGTAATCACTTTTCTGAATATCATCCCCAAACATTTTCTTCAGTTCGATTTTAATCTGCTCCACTAATTTTTTACGCTGACTCTTATGCACCCAAACATGGTCTGGCGCAATACAAGTCTGACCAGAATTCACAGTTTTACCCCAAATAATTCTTCTTGCAGCTACTTCTATGTTCGCGCTCTCGTCTACAATACACGGACTTTTACCTCCTAATTCCAATACTACTTTAGACAAATGCTTTCCAAATGCTTGCGCAAAGATGCTTCCTACCTTAGAACTACCTGTGAAAAAGACAATATCAAATGGGAACTCAAATAAAACTTCATTGGTTTCTCGTCCTCCATGAATGATGGCAATATAATTCACATCAAAGGTTTCGTTAATCATTTCCTCTAAGACTTTAGCCACATGGGGCGTGTCGGGAGAAGGTTTTATGATGGCACAATTTCCGGCGCTTATAGCTCCGATCAAAGGATTTATAATGAGTTGAAAAGGATAATTCCATGGTGATACGATTAATGCCTGCCCCAATGGTTCATAAATTAATTTACTGGAAGAAGGAAACAAAAACATGGGTGAACTAACCGACTGATTCTTCGACCAAGAATTAAGGTTTTTAAGATGATTATCTAATTCAGATAAAACAATTCCAATCTCAGTCAAGTAGGCTTCTTCATAGCTTTTGTGAAGGTCTTGCCAAAGTGCATCAGCTATTTTTTTCTCAAACTTAAGAATAGCAGATTTTAATTTTTTTAATTGACTTTTCCTGAAGGCGATTGACTTAGTTTCCTGTGCTTGAAAATAGTTCTTCTGTGCGTCGAAAAGAAAATTAATTCTGTCTTTTGAAGTTTCTGAAATGGAACTCATAAATTTGAAATTATTGAACTATGTAATATAGTGAATTTTTCACTAGAAAGTATGCTTTGCCAATTCAATTCTTAATTAAATAAGCAAGAATCAAATCTGTTGCTGAATGCTGATTATCAAACAAATCTTGTGCAGCTTTTGCAACTTCCAAACGTTTTTCTTGATGCTGGGTTAAGTCCAATAAAACCTCTTCAAATTCAGCGTAATTTTTAATCGGGTAAACGATAGCTTTGGACTTCATTACTTTCACCTCATTAAACTTCTGATAATTGGGTCCTATTACAACAGGAATTTTAAATACGGCTGGCTCTAAAGTATTATGAACACCAGATTTATTAAAACCACCTCCCACATAGGC
>CAZKJO010000007.1:50566-59630 GCA_964553105.1 uncultured Weeksellaceae bacterium
CTGGCTCTAAAGTATTATGAACACCAGATTTATTAAAACCACCTCCCACATAGGCTAAATCTGCAGAAGCATATATCTTACTTAAGAATCCAATCGCATCAACAATGATTACGTCTTGCTTAGCCAAACCTGTCTCAGAAGTAATTTCGCTGTATAAAAGAGATGTAGCTTTTAATTCATTTTTAAGCTTAAGAATGTTATGTATTTTTATTTCATGTGGAACAAAAATAACTTTCCAATCCTGTTGTTGATGTTTATTTAAATACTCAACCCAAAGCTGCTCATCATCACTCCACGAACTTCCAATAACTATTAGTTTTTTATCTGACTTAAACGCTTCCACCCAATTTAATTTGTTGGTTTCAGCGGCTATACTTTTCACTCGATCATAACGTGTATCACCTGCCACGCTCACTTGATTTATTCCAATGCTTTGTAATAACTTTTCAGAAGTTTCATCTTGAACAAAGAAATGCGAAATATATTTCTTTAAATTTTCTGACATCCAAGCTCCGTGAGATTTAAAATAAACTTGATTTTCTCTAAAAATAGAAGATACAACAATGGTTTTAGTTCCTATCTTATGTTGTTCCCTCAGATGGTTATACCAGTAATCATACTTCACCAAAATCCAATATTTAGGTTGGAGGATTTGAGCTAATTTCTTTGCATTTTTTAGTGTATCAAAAGGAAGATAAAAAACCACATCAGCCAAGTCATAATTTTTTCTGATTTCATAACCAGAAGGAGAAAAGAACGACAAAGCCAATTTATGATTTGGAAATTGTTTTTTTAAAGCTTCAAAAACAGGTCTTCCTTGTTCAAATTCGCCAAGAGAACTACAATGCATCCAAATCCAATCAGACGCTGGATCAATCGCTTTTTTCAACTTCTCTTCCCAATTCTTTCGACCAACTATTCCTTTTCTAGCTTTTGAATTAAAAAGAGCAAAAATTCGAAATCCGAAAACATATAGTTGAATAAAAATTTGATACAAAAAGGACATAGAAACTAGATTGGACCGATGAAATTGGTGTTTTGACTCAACAAATATATGCTTTCTGCACAATCCTATAAGTTAAGCCCAAGATTTAGCTATTAAATATGTAAATTTACAACGCAAAAATTCTTTCTATGCAAAAAATACAAATGGTTGATTTATTTAATCAATATCAACAAATAAAAGATAAAGTTGACAAAAAAATGATTGAAGTTGTTGAATCTTCAGCATACATCAATGGTCCAGAAGTTAAATCTTTTCAAGCTGAATTAGAATCTTACTTAGATGTTCCTCACGTAATTCCTTGTGGAAACGGAACAGATGCGCTACAAATTGCTTTAATGGCATTAGATTTAGAGCCAGGTGATGAGGTAATTACAGCTGACTTTACTTTCGCAGCTACGGTTGAGGTGATTGATTTATTAAAATTAAAATCTGTATTAGTTGACGTTTACAACGACGATTTTACAATTAACACAGAAGCTATTGAAGCAGCCATTACAGATAAAACTAAGGCTATTATTCCAGTTCACCTATTTGGACAATGTGCGAATATGGATGAAATCATGCGTATCGCTGTAGAACACGATTTATATGTGGTAGAAGATACAGCTCAAGCGATTGGTTCAACTTATACTTTCCCTGATGGCACAGAGAGAAAAGCTGGAACAATGGGGCATATCGGAACTACTTCTTTCTTCCCTTCTAAAAACTTGGGTTGTTATGGTGATGGTGGAGCTATTTTCACCAGCGATGACGACTTAGCTCATAGAATTCGTGGAATTGTAAATCACGGAATGTACGAAAGATACTACCACGACGAAGTTGGAGTTAATTCAAGATTAGACAGTTTACAAGCAGCAATTTTACGCATTAAACTTCCTCTATTAGATGAATACAATGCGAAAAGAAGAGCCGCTGCAGATTTTTATGACAATGCATTTAAGGACATTGAAAATATTGAAACACCTAAACGCAGAGAGGATTCTCACCACGTTTTCCATCAATATACTCTAAAAGTTAAGAACGTAGATAGAAATGCATTGCAGAAATTTTTAGGAGAAAAAGACATTCCTGCTATGATTTACTACCCAGTTCCTTTACATAAACAAAAAGCCTATACTAGCGATGACTATAGCGACGATCAATTCCCTGTTACAATGGAGTTAATCGACCAAGTTATTTCTTTGCCGATGCACACGGAGCTATCAGAAGAGCAATTAACCTATATCACAGATAGTGTAAAAGAATTTTTCAAATGAGTAAAAAAATATTAGTTACCGGCGGTTTGGGATACATTGGATCCCATACCGTTGTGGAACTACAAAAAGAAGGTTTTGATGTTATCATTATTGATGACTTATCTAATTCAGAGGAATTTGTATTAGATCGCATTGAAATGATCACAGGCAAAAAGCCTGATTTTCATAAATTTGATTTAAAAGATCAGACAAAGACCAATTCATTTTTTCAGTACAATAAAGTCGATGGAATCATTCACTTTGCTGCGTCTAAAGCCGTGGGTGAAAGTACCGAAAAGCCATTGATGTATTATCGAAATAATGTAGTTGGCTTATTAAACTTAATTGAAGCAGCTAAAGAAAACGAGGTAGACAACTTGATTTTTAGCTCATCTTGTACAGTTTATGGCCAAGCCGATAAATTACCTATCGATGAATCTGCTCCTTTTAAAAAGGCAGAGAGTCCTTATGGTAAAACCAAGCAAATGGGTGAAGAAATCTTAGAGGATTACGCAAAAGCTTTTGACAAAAAAGTATTAGCTTTAAGATATTTCAATCCTATTGGTGCGCATAAATCAACCTTAATTGGTGAGTTACCTAAAGGTGTTCCTAATAATTTAATTCCTTTTGTGACACAAACTGCAGCTGGAATTCGTGAGTGTTTATCTGTGTTTGGGGATGATTATCCGACAAGAGATGGAACAGCGATACGAGATTATATTTATGTGGTTGACTTAGCACAAGCCCACGTGAAAGGTTTAAAGCGATTATTAGCCAACGAAAACAAAGTAAACTACGAAATCTATAACCTTGGAACTGGAAATGGTTCAACGGTTTTAGAAGTAGTTGATGCTTTTGAAAAAGCCAATAATCTTCAATTAAATTATAAGATTGTAGGACGCAGACCAGGTGATATTACGGCCGCATACGCAGATAATACCAAAGCCGAAACAGAATTAGGATGGACACCAGAAACCTCCTTAGAAGAGGCTTTAAGGACTGCCTGGGAGTGGCAAGTTTCCCTTGATGGTTCAGATCATCAAAAATAAAAAATTATAAAATCCCGAATCAAATCGGGATTTTTTCTTTAGTATCGGCACAGCATGAATGAAATTTTAAATAAAAATATATAAATCGTATTTCTAGAAAAGAAAAACATTGTATATTTGCCATCCCAATTGCCCGAGTGGCGGAATTGGTAGACGCGCTGGATTCAAAATCCAGTTTCTTCGGAAGTGCCGGTTCGATTCCGGCCTCGGGTACAAAGCTTTCCTTTTCAGGAAGGCTTTTTTTATATACTAAAATCAAAGCATTAGTAGAGATGTACAGATTGTTTTAAGTAGTGCTGTTTACGTTCTGCTTAGTTTTCCGGTGTTTCTTGTTTAGTTCGATTTCAGCGTTGGCAAGACATACTCTTTTTCAATTATTGGCGAGCGTTGGCTGTAGCGAAACCTAAGTTCACGAACGCCAAAAAGTAAATTTAAAAACCGTGAGTAATTGCGAATGTGTATGGCTTATGCGTTGGCATTATTCGGTTCAGATTTTATTAATTCACGTGCAAAATCAATGAATAATTTATATGCTTTTGTAAATGAATAGTTGTGATCTGAATGTTTAATTGCTATATTTCTTTTTACCATAGTAGAACCGACTAACCTTTTAATACTATCTGCATCATTCAATTGCTTGTTAGATTTCACAATATCAGTCCAAGAGCTGTTTTTTATATAGTCGACTATTTCGTCAATGTGAAAGTCCGAAAACCCTAATTCATCCATAAAATTCTTTCCGTCTTTGTCTAGTTCATAACAAAAGATTGAGAAAAATATGCTTATATCACGAGAAGTGTTTTCATTCGTTTCTTCTGAAATTAGATAATAAAACTCCTGTGTATTCTTTAATTCAAAACCAAAAGATTTATCAAAAAACTCAGCATAGAAATCTTGATTCTCCTTTACGATATCAAAATAAGATTCGTCAATGGTTATAAATCTTCCATCCATTAACGATGTAATTATTTGTTTGTGTTTATTCGGATACATTTTCTTTTTTAGTGATTTTTAGTTTTGGCATTATTAACTCTCCTTGCTCTGTTTTAAACGAAATATTTCGATTCTCTTTGTCTAGCTGTACTTGATAATCTTCTTCAAAGATTAAACTCGTTACCATAAAATAGTTATCAAAATCAAAGTTTTTGTTTTCGTTTTCCAATGATGTTTTACACCAAGTAAAAAAGTCGTCGACTGGAAGATTTGAGTTTAGCAGTGATTTGTATTCACTTTTATTGAAAATCCATTGCTCTACAATTTCAGTTTCCTCTTCAATATATACGTCTTCTTCATTTTTAAATTGGTCAAAATACTCTTTTGTGTTTTCGTAAATAAACGGATTATAAAGATTATCTCTTGTTCTATTAAAAAGTTCTGGTGGTTTAATGCTTTTATAGCAATTTCCGTTTGTTAAGTATAAGTGAAAGCCTTGTAAATATTCACTTTCTGTCATGATCCTATCTATAAGAGGTAAAAGTTCATTTGTTAATATATTAGATTGTTTAGAAATATCTTTCTCTATTTGCCTTAACAAATTATAAAGTTTTTCGAACTGTCTTCTTATATTTTCATCTGTGTAATCAAAACGTTTGTTATTCGAAAACTGAGAGATACTCAACAGTTCATTATATATTGATTGAGAATGGTTAACATCTAAAATATTATTTAATGGAATAATATAATTGTCAATAAAATATCTCGCTTTTTGGACTTTCTCTTGATATTCTATTTTTCGAGTATTTGCTTTTAATTCTCTACTTTCATTTAAAAGGCTTATTGTATTATTTGTTACTGCATTTTTAAACTGATTTATTTCCTTGGAAAGGGCTTCTATTCTTGCCAAAAGAAGGTTTTTATCGTTACTTTCTTTTTTGATTTCAAGAAATAATCTTCTTATAGATTGTCCAAATTTTTCAATCTCTTCTGGAAGTAACGGTTTAAATTGTTGTAGTATAAACTCAAATAAAACGAAATATGGTTCATTGATTACATAATCGTCATTTTGTTCAACAAGTAATTTATGTTCAAAAAGTTGGTTCTCAATATCACTTCCAAATTCTTTAAGTGCATCAGAAACTTGACTTTTTAAGATAATTTCATTCTTAACTTGTATATCAAAAAGTTGCCTTAGCAAGTCAAAATGAGTTGCCAAAAATTGTAATATGGTTTTTGGCTCTGACTTAAACATTGATTAAAATTTCTTGTTCTAAAAATCTATTTGTACGAGCAACTTGTTCTCGAATTTGCATAACGATTGAATCTTGTGAGTTTTTTACAAGGTTGCTCATTTTAGCCTTATTTCCTTTTAGCGATGCCGAATGTTTGTCAAAAAGTTCATTGTAATTGGATGGCAAATACAATTGAGCATTAGTAAAAACTTCTTTTATTCGTAAATATTCGTCAAGTCCATTAAAGTCAAAATCGACAAAAACTAAAACTTCCTTAGCTCTAATCATTGAAATTGATTTTTTTCCGATTCTACCATACTTATGTAGATATAAATACTTTTTGCCTAATAGTTTTTCTGCATTTAAAAAAGTTTCTAAATTTTCTACAAAACAGATTTTATCAGCAATAATTGAATTTGGAATTACAGAAAATAAACCAAAATCAAGAGTCTGCTTTTTAATATTTACAAGTTGATTGTTTATTTGAACAGGGTTAAAACCTCTCAACAAGAAAATTGGGTTATTGTCAATTTTTGTTGCCTTTGAGTTTCTATATTTTTTAATATTCCCTGACTTACTTTTGCTAACGTTATATTCTGGGAATGATGTTTTAAAAAATTTTTCAAATTCATTTTCTTTAACGACTTTAATTTTAAAACCTCTGCCAAGTTTTAAAGATTCTAAAATTTCAGCACGAAATAAGTTTTGAAAAATATCGGATTTCAAAACGCTTTTTGGAATTGCCGATTTTGAAACCGATTTAGTCTCATATAATAGTTTATATGTATTGAAGTCAACTTCTCTCATTAGGCTTCAATCGGTTTTCTTAAAATAACATTTCCGTTCTTCTCACTAACTACGATTTTGCCTTTGTTTCTTCGGACTAAATAGTATTTATCGAAACCATCATAAGGATGAAGTGGTGCAGCTGAAATCGGTATAAAATTGTGTTCTTTACAGAAGTTTAAAATTTCAATTCTGTTTGCTTCGTCAATGGTTCCTATTTCATCAACAAAAATCACAATTTTGTTCTCATCATCTTTTACAACTATTTGATTAATAATAGACATAATTAAAACCAAACGAATCATTTTATCTGTTCCATCAGATTCAATTTGATTTTTTAGGTCAACAACTTTGTGTTGTCCTTTTTTATGTAGATGAAGTTTGATATCAAATAAATCATTAAATGTTATCGTGGTTTGATTATCTAAATATTTATTGAGTGTGTTTAGATTTTCTGATTGGTCATCAAAAATTAACTCTGATGTTAAATCTCTAATTTGAATGATTTTATTTAAGTCCTTTATGAGTTTCTCATTCTCTACTATTTCAATTTTTAAGGTGTCAATATCAGAGATTTTTATTTTTTTAATCTTTGAATTGAATTGATTTGTTATGAATGAATTAAATTCTTCAAATCTTGAATAAATTGTACGACAAGGATTTGCAAATTGCGTAGATATATTTTTAAGTAAACCATCAATTGCCTTTTGTTTGTCTTCCAATGTTACTAATTCAGAATCAACGTGTTTTATAAAATCAGTTTCACTTGCAAATGACGTTTCTGTTTTTATCTTTAAGCGTTCAAATAAACCATCCTTTTTGAGTTTTATTTCTCTTCTTTCTTCAAAATTTCTTTTAAGATTTTTGTAGATGTTGTCAAGTGAATCTGTTGATTGATATTCGATAGGTTTAATTCCAAGTTGCTCAAGTTCTACTTTCCAAGTTTGGATTTCTTTGATTCGATTTTCTTTTGTAGTAATTTCTCTATCGTCTTGCCTTATAGACTCATCTAGCTTTCTTATTTCTTCCTCAAGAAATTTAATATCACTTGTAGATTTCGCTTGTTCTTCTAGTAGCTTAATGAATTCAGCTTTTAACATTTCTAGTTCCTTCTCTAAAGTTGGTAGTTTATTTAGCTTCTCAATTTTATTGGATACATTTTTGATTTTTTTCTTTATTTCTTCTAAATCTTTTTGATGCTTTTCTAAATCTTTAGCAATTGGTAGTAATTTTTCATTATAAATCTTTTCTTTCTCAAATTCCTTTACTCGTTTTTTTAAATCTTCAATCGAGTCTATTGATTTTCCTTTCAGGTCATTAGGTAATTCTATTGCTCCATCAAAAAGTTTCATCAAGTTCTCTATATGATTGATTTTTGAAGAAATATTTTCTGATGGCAGACTGGTTATCTCTGTTGACAGAATTCTATTTAGTAATTCTTTGTTCTCT
The DNA here is from genome assembly GCA_964553105.1 of uncultured Weeksellaceae bacterium. Lineage (GTDB taxonomy): Bacteria > Bacteroidota > Bacteroidia > Flavobacteriales > Weeksellaceae > Profundicola. The sequence goes on from CAZKJO010000007.1 coordinate 58,260, forward strand.
TGATTATCTGAAATCTGATGAATCAATTGATTTGAATAGCTCTCAACTTGTTTTGTGAGTTTATCGATTTGAGATTTGAGTTTTTCAATCTTGCTCTCAATGTCTTTACTGCTTAGATTTTGATGCTCTATTTGAGTAATTTGACTTTCTATTGTTTTTCTTTCATTATCCAAATTTTCAAGAGATTGTTCCAAAAATTGGAAACTCTCAAACGACTTAACTTCTTTTATCAGTTCATCTTTTTTGTCAATATCTTTCTGTTTCTGCTCCAATTGGGTTTTTATTTTACCCAATTCTTGGTTCAATCTGTCCTTTTTTGGATTTAGGGTTTCATTTAAATAAGTTCGGTTTTTATCTCTTTCTGTTTTCATTTTAGAAACAGAAGTTCCCAACTCAGAATAAAGTGAAGAATATTGTTGGTCAAATGCAAAAACTAATTCAGACAAAATTGCACTTTTTCCTTTGTATTGATTTACCAATTCCTTGAAATCAGTAAAGCTTCGTTGTATGCTTTTGATTACTTTTATATCTCGATTATGCCTTAATAAAGTCTGAATGTCTTTTTGGTTTTTCTTTGAAAAAGAAACACTCTCATTTTCTTTGTTATCTGCTATAATTAAAGATTCTTTAAGAGAATTGTTATTTATTAATTTTGAGTTTATTAAATATTTGTAGATTTTAGAAAAGTTATTGCTAATTCCACGTCCATCTTGGTTTACGTTTTGATTTAGCCAAACAACTCCGTTGTTTCTTTTTCCTTTTTGATACACAAAATTAAAAACCTCTGAACGTTTAGAGAACTTTTTATGTTCAATGCCATTTATTGCAAGTTCAGATAGTAATGAGTCAAATTTTCTTATTTTTTGTCCGTTATTGGTTTCTGTAAAATAAAGTTCCTCTTTGTATTCGCTGTCAATTTTATAGTAATCTAGATTGCCTTCGGCGTTTTTCTTTACTAAAATAGAGTAATAGCGATTTTTGAAAATTTCAAAGATTATAAAGCTAGAGTTTATTGAAGGAAAATAATGGTTAAAAGTAGTTTTGTCTCCTGTTCGATTTCCACTAAAAGTCATTTCTCTCCCATCAATTATAAATAGAAAGTTTAGAGCATAAATCAGCGTACTTTTTCCGATGTTGTTCGGTCCTACAATTTGAAGGGAATTACAATTATCAAGTTCTATATCCGCTTTTGAGTATATGTCAGAGTTTAATATTATTAATCTTTTAAGCATTCAATTTTTCTGTCAATTTAATGAATTATTATCAATTTCCTACAAATTTAAGCGTTTGCTAAAAACAGCTCTTTTAATTTTTCAGCGTTGGCTTTTGTATCGGTAAAAACCAAATGTGCTTTTTGTGCGGTTGGTTTTT
>CAZKJO010000008.1:0-17825 GCA_964553105.1 uncultured Weeksellaceae bacterium
CTTATTCTTAAAAAGTTTACTCAACACAAATAATTTTCTTGGATTGAGACATAAAAAAAGCCTGCATAATGCAGGCTCCTTTTAAAATGTATTTAAAAACTTTAATTATAAAGTACCTCTTTTAGCTTGTTCTCTTTCGATTGACTCGAATAAGGCTTTAAAATTACCAGCACCAAATCCTTTTGCTCCCATCCTTTGAATAACCTCAAAGAATAATGTAGGACGATCCTCTACCGGTTTTGTGAAAATTTGTAGCAAGTAACCTTCTTCGTCGGCATCGATCATAATACCCAACTTTTGAAGTTGCTCTAAGTCTTCTTTCATCTCATGCTCGAATTCTTTTAAACGATCTGGAATAGCCTCATAATAAGCCGTTGGAGGCGTAGATAAGAATTCTACTCCACGACGACGCATTTCTGATACAGTAGATAGGATATCGTTGGTTGCAACCGCAATATGCTGAACACCTGGTCCACCGTAGAAGTCTAAAAACTCCTCAATTTGAGATTTCTTTTTACCTTCTGCTGGCTCGTTAATAGGGAATTTAACACGTCCGTTTCCGTTGGCCATTACTTTAGACATCAGTGCAGAATATTCTGTGTGAATTTGCTTATCATCGAATGATAGGAAGTTTTGGAAGCCCATAACGTCCTCATACCATTTTACCCAAGTATTCATTTCATTCCAACCTACATTTCCAACCATGTGGTCAATAAACTTTAATCCTACTGGCTCTGGATTATAATCAGATTCCCATTTCTCGTATCCCGGCATGAAAACACCATTATAATTCTTTCTTTCAACGAATAAGTGAACAGTTTCCCCGTAAGTGTAAATTCCAGCTTTCACGATTTCACCATGCTCATCCTCCATTACTGTAGGTTCCATGTAAGATTTAGCTCCACGTTTGGTGGTTTCCTCATAAGCAGCTCTTGCATCATCTACCCAAAGTGCAACGATTTTAACTGCGTCACCATGCTTAACAATATGATCATTGATGGAGCTCTCTGGCGTTAATGGTGTTGTAAGAACTAAGCGAATTTTATCTTGTTGTAAAACATAAGAAGCTCTATCTCTAACTCCAGTCTCTAAACCAGAATAAGCTAATGATTGAAAACCAAAAGCGGACTTATAGAAGTGAGCTGCTTGCTTTGCATTTCCTACATAGAATTCGACATGATCCGTTCCCAAAAGTGGCAAGAAATCTTGTGCACCTTCAAAGATCTTCTCTAATCCGTATTCTGTGTTTTTTAATTCGTTACTCATATTTATTATTTTATTTTAAACTCTAATTTTGCTGTAATGTTTGCTGTTTTATCTTTTGATGTGGTATTAAACACACCACCATAAGTAAACTCTTCGTTACTATATTGACCGGTAATTTGAAAAATACCAAGTCGAGCCTGCTTTAATTCCCCCAGACTTGCATTTGATTCCTTAGCAATATTCTCGGCGCGTTTTCTAGCATTTTCTGTGGCTTGCGAAATTAATTCTAATTTTAAATCTTCTAATCCCGAAAAGTAATAACTCGGCAAACTCGAGTTTAATTCAATTCCTTGGGATATCAAATTAGAAATCTCTCTAGAAACATTCTCAATTCGTTCTAAATCTTTGGATTTTACCTCCACAGATTGAAGCAAGCTATAACCATTAAAAATCCTTTGAGAGCTACCATTATTATCATATCTGTATTCAAAATCCTTAGAAATACTAACCGCACTAAAGACAATTTCTTCCTTTTTAACGCCTTGACTAATTAAGTACTCTTCTACTTTATTTTTGTCATCACTTAATTGCTGGGATGCGGCTTTCAAATCAAAGTTATTGGTTTGAAAATCGGCATTCCAAATAATTAAATCAGCTTGAAAATCCTTTTTGCCCAAGCCTGTAACTTCTATCGTTTCACCAACCTTATATTTATACTTATATGCATTGCCTATAATGGCAGCACCCACAACCACTGCAAGCGCGAAAATAAGACCAAGAATTATATTTGTAAGTTTCATATAACTTATTTTTAATTGGTATTAAATTTTCATTTGATCAAAGAATATTTAAACTCTAGTTAATCTTATGTTCTCTATTATTCAATTTGCGGTGGAATCCCAGTCATGTCTTCATCCTCTAACCAAGAAGTAACATAGGTATCATCCTCTAGCTCCAAAGCCTCTTGCGTAAGTTGTAAGGGTCTAAATGGATCTATCATCACGGCTAATTCTCCCGTCTCTTTTTTACCTATACTACGTTCCATAGCTCCCGGATGAGGTCCATGAGGAACACCCCCTGGATGTAAAGTAAAGAAACCTTTCTCAATATGATTTCTACTCATAAAATCACCATCTACATAATACAATACTTCTTCTGAGTCGATATTACTATGATTATATGGCGCAGGAACCGAATCTGGGTGATAATCATAAAGTCTAGGAACAAACGAACAAACTACAAAGTTGTGTCCTTCAAAAGTTTGATGAATAGGTGGCGGTAAGTGAATTCTACCGGTTATTGGTTCAAAATCGTGAATACTAAATCCATATGGAAAAAAATAACCATCCCAACCTACAACATCAAAAGGATGTGTGGCGTAATTAATATCATACAACATTCCTTCCTTTTTAACTTTTACCAAGAAATCTCCTTTTTCATCGATTGGCTCTTGGTAAGTTGGTAGTTTGATATCTCGTTCACAGAAAGGAGAGTGCTCTAATAATTGACCAAATTGGTTGCGGTATCTAGACGGCGTTTCAATAGGTGAATTACTCTCCAAGATCAACAACCTATTATTATGATCATTAAAATGGAGTTGGTAAATCGTTCCTCTAGGAATAATTAAATAATCTCCATATTCAAACTCGATACTCCCCAACATAGTTTTCAAAACACCACTTCCCTCATGTATAAAAAGCATTTCGTCTTGATTACCATTTTTATAGAAGTAATCGGTCATTGATTTTTTAGGTGCAGATACTCCGATAGTCAGATCATTATTAAAAAATAAGGTCGTCCTACCTTCCAAAAAATCATCTTGAGGCTTAACATGAAAACCCTTCACCAAACGAGGTGTGATATTTTTTTGCACAGCAGCTTTTGGTGACACATCCCTACCCTCGCCCACAGATTTCATTTGCGTCGGACGATGAATATGATAAAGCAATGATGAAAAACCATGAAACCCCTCAGTTCCAAATAGTTGTTCATAATAAAACTTTCCCTCTTCTGATTTAAAAACTGTATGTCTTTTAGGTGGAATTTTACCTAATTTATGATATAGCATTTTAATATAATTTAAGTGGTCTAAAAATACAAAGAATAATGTTGAATTCTAAATAATGACACTAAAATATTCATTTAAGCTATTAAATTTTAAAGCTAGCAATTCATTATCTTCATTAATTACAGAAATGTATGGTGCTAAATATTTAAAAGCTAAATTCTACAAAGGTCCAACGAGATAGTCTTATTCTATTATTAAATTTAATCTTGGCATAAAAGCGAGCTTTTGATTATCTTGCTCAAATGAAAAAGTTTTCGGAAATACGTAGAGAGTTTCATCAAATCGCAGAGCTTTCAGGAAAAGAATATAAGACCGCTAAAAAAGTAGTTGAAATTCTTGAAAATTATAATTGTGAAATAGTTCCCAATATTGGAAACACGGGCATTTTGGCCATTTTTGACAGTGGAAAAGAAGGTAAAACAATTAGTTTTAGAGCAGAATTAGATGCACTTCCTATTCAAGAAGTTAATGATTTCAAATATAAATCTGAGACGGATGGTGTTTCACATAAATGTGGTCATGATGGACATCTTACTTGTTTATTAGCTTTAGGTGAAAAATTAGATAAGCAACCTCCCAGTAGTGGTAGAGTTATTTTACTTTTTCAATCTGCCGAGGAGAATGGCGAAGGCGCATATGCGATGTTTCATGATGAGAAATTTAAAGATTATCATCCTGATTTTATTTTTGCTTACCATAATTTACCGGGTTATCCATTAAATAAAATTGTTTATAAATACGACTCCTTTACACCGGCCGTTACGAGTATTATTATAAAACTTAACGGAAAAACTTCACATGCAGCCGAACCCGAGCATGGCGATAATCCTGCTTTGGCTATGTCTAACATTATGCAACGTTGTTTAGCAATTGCTAGAAATGACATTAACGACCAAAACTTTTCTGTTGTAACTCCTATATATCAAACTTTAGGAGCCAAAGATTATGGGATTTCTGCAGGTTATGGTGAGCTTCATTTCACTTTAAGATGCTGGACTCAAAAAGCTTTGAATGAATTAGTAGAAAACATCCAACAGATTTCTAAAGAGGAAGCTCAGAAAGAATCTCTAGAGGTGAGCTTTGATTTCACCCAAGATTTTCAGGCCAATGAAAACCATGATGAAGCGGTTGATATTTTAAATCAAGTTGTCAAAAAATATAAGTTTAATCATCAAAAAAGGGAATATCCATTTAAGTGGGGAGAAGATTTTGGCTTATTTACACAAAACTTTAAAGGGGCAATGTTTGGTATTGGCTCTGGAGAAAATTGTCCAGCACTACACAATCCCGACTATGATTTCCCCGATGAATTAATTGACAATGCTTCGGATATTTTCTTCGCTATACAAAAGGAAATTTTAGATTAATCTAGATTTAAAATTCATTTATGCATCCATCTACCTACATAGAAATTAGTAAATCTGCTTTTAAACAAAACTATGATTTCATTCAATCTATTCTTCTACCCAATGTTAAATTTTCATCGGTCATTAAAGGTAATGCTTATGGACATGGTATTGAGGTAATTGTTCCTGTTTTGGAGGAAATTGGTGTGAAACATTTTTCTGTTTTTAATGGCGACGAAGCCTTCCGTGTAAAGCAAGTATGTAGTCCTGATACCGAAATCATGGTCATGGGAATGCTAACCGAAGATCAACTGAAATGGGTAATTGAAAAAGAAATTGAATTTTATATTTTTGATATTCATCGTTTAGAAAAAACCATTAGGATTTGTAAAGAATTAAATAAAAAAGCCAAGGTTCACTTTGAGATAGAAACCGGAATGAACCGAACAGGTTTGTCTAAAGACGATTTGAATATTGCCGTTGAAGTTCTTAAAAACAATGAAGAATATCTCGAGCTTTATGGCCTATGCACGCATTTAGCTGGCGCAGAAAGTATAGCCAATTATTATCGCATTAAAAATCAGTTGATTAATTACAAAAAAGCACTTAAACATTTAAAGGCCATCGAAATTAAACCTAAATATAGACATGTATCCTGTTCTGCCGGCACCATTAGGTTCCCAGAAACTCAGCTTGATATGGTTCGTGTGGGAATTATGCAATATGGTTTTTTTCCTACCAACGAGGTAATGATCAACTACCTTACTCAACATAAAGAAGTAGATGATCCATTACGTCGAGGTCTAACCTGGAAAAGCCAGGTAATGAGCATTAAAGAAGTAGCAACTGGAGAGTTTATTGGTTATGGGACTGCCTATTTTGCAAGTAAGGATATGAAAATTGCCACGATCCCCATTGGTTATGGTTATGGATTTGCTCGAGCACTTACAAATCAAGGTAAAGTATTAATTAATGGGGAATACGCACAAGTGGTTGGTATTGTCAACATGAATATTATCTCCGTCGACATTACAGATATTGATGACGTTCGAGTGGGAGATCAAGTTACTATTATTGGCCGCGATGGCGATAAAGATATTAGCGTTTCATCATTTAGTGATATAAGTAATCAAGTAAACTATGAACTTCTTACGCGATTACCTAATGATATTCCAAGAGTTGTGGTGGACTAGTTTATTTTTAAATAACTTGGAAAACATTACTATTGGAGGTGTTAAAATGAAAGCCATAAAACCTTATTGTCGGGAGCTTAAATCTCCTTCAGTTACATTTAATTCATCTACAATAAAAATATCTCTCCAAACCTGAGGACGCTCATCAACACGCCAAACAAAATCTGGCAGTTTGCGTTGATCTTCGGGTAACTTACTAGGCGGATAAACCCTTGACTCAGCATTAATTCTACAGGCTAAAACATTAATTTCTCTTTCCTCGAAATCTGCTTCTACAATTCCACAATCCGAACGATTAATACCAATTAATTCTTTCACCGGTGGCAAATTAGAATTTATACTATCTTTTTTCTCCTCCTCCATGTATAGTAAGGTTTGAGCATTTCCTTCCCCTTGAACCCAATCTAATTGTTCATCAACAAAAAGTCCTAGCATTTCGCGGCTTTTCATTTGATGAAACTGAGTTTCAGTTATAGAATCTGTTTTAGAAATAGCAAATGCATTTTGCCTTACTTTCATAGAATCAAGACGCTCTGCAACAGTATTGATATAAACAGAAATCGTATCGCCTGTAATCTGTCGATAACCGCTCCAAACAACTGGTTTTCGAAAGAATCTCATCACACCTTTGTCTTCTGCAAAAGAAATTGAATCAGCTTTTCCCTGAAGATTGCTTTTAAAGAATTTAGCTTTGTGATACGCTCTGATTAGATTCTTGTCATTTCGCTTGGTAGACATCAAAGTATCTGCATGTAAATAAAGAGAATCTTTTTCAAAGGCTCTCACCGCATATGCTTTCTGCGTTACATAACCCGAATCTTGTTCCTGAAAATACTCCCCAAAACCACCACGAATAAATTGTTTTTCCTCAGGATTATCAATCAAAACATCGCCTGTTCCTTTTCCATATCCAGGTGTTTGATTATAATAAATATCATCTGCGGTGAAAACGATTCCATCCATGTGCACAGAAGATCTATTTTCTAAAAAAGCCTCTTTTTTATTTAAGAAATACTTTCCTTTTGTCGTTCTAATGAATTGATTGGGATTTTTACGGTTTTGAATATAAGTATCATCAAAAAACTCCATATAATCTCCATCTGCATAATGGCGAATATTCTTACTTTCTATGTAATAATCCTTGTTTACAATTCGAACATCTTTATCGAATTTAATACTTTTTGTAACTAAGTCGTACTCACCTTCTTGACTGGTAATCGTCTCATTATTAGAAACAATTGTTCCACCGGTATTAAAATAAGCCTTCTGAGTATTTCTATTATACTCTAATTTGTCTGTGTATAAAGTTTGCTCTGAGTCTCTTAAAACAACATCACCTGTAGCTTTAGCTATTTTTGTATTTCCGTTATATTCCAAAGCATCAGAAGCAAGGTGGTTTTCCTGCATATCCAATTCTACGTTAGAAAATGCCCTGAAATAATTTTCTAATTCATAATAAACAACACTATCGGCTCTAAGAATTGCGCCGTCGTGCTCCAATATTACTTTTCCTGATAAGAGAAGATTTCCGTCGTACTTACCTGGAATCTTTTGTATTTTGTTGGAATGGATTTGCTTTATCTTCTTTGGTTTATTTTGTGCCAAAGCCATCATCGGCATTAATATTAAAACCCACAAGAATTTAAACATTTTTAGGTTTTCTTGTACCATAAAAATACAACGAATGTTTTTCTATTTTAATATCAAATACTTCCTCAATCGTATCCTTAATGGTCTGGATTCTTGGATCGCAAAACTCTAGTACTTCACCTGTGTCGGTTAGCAGAATATGATCATGTTGTTTGTCGAAATAGGATTTCTCAAAATGAGCCTGATTATCACCAAACTGATGTTTTCTCACCAATTTAGCCTCCAATAAGAGTTCTATAGTATTATATAAAGTGGCACGACTCACACGATATTTCTTGTCTTTCATTCTCATGTAAAGCTCATCGATATCGAAATGATCGTTAATTCGATAAATTTCTTCTAAAATCGCATAACGCTCTGGGGTTTTACGGTGTTTATGCTCATCAAGAAAGTTGGTTAAGACTTCCCTAACTATTAAAACCTGATCGTCAATTGTTACTCTACCTAATTCTTTGCTATCCATGTTCAACCTTGAATTTACAAAAATACGAAATTATGTTCAATCTTGTTTTCTATTAATTTTTGTCACACCTTCCACATTCTTCAATTTCTGGATTACACTATCCAAATGTGATTTATTCGCCACTGAAACCAAAATTTGTCCATTAAAAATACCATCCTCTGAAGAGAAATTAATACTCTTCATTTCTATATTCAAGTTATTTGACAAAACATCGGTAATATCTTTCACCAGTCCCATTCTATCGATCCCTTTAATAATGATTTCTGATTTAAAGGTGATTTGAGATGAATCTACCCATTTAGCCTTTTGAACTCTATAAGCATAGTTGGCTTGCAACTCAATAGCATTTGGACATGTCAATTTATGAACTTTAATACCACGATTCACCGTTACAAAACCAAATACCTTATCTCCCGGTATTGGATTACAGCAGTTAGCCAAGGTGTAATCAAGTTTCTTTTCTTCGTCACCAAATACGATTAAATCTAATTTACCGCTTGGAGGCATCACATAATCCTCTTTAGATTTGCCCATAGACTTGGAACGGAAGCGGTTTATAAATCCAACTACACCCGAATTCTTCTCTGCAAAACGTTTAATATCGGCATTACTAATTTTACCAGTAAGCACATGGTAAAATAAATCCTGAGAAGTTTTTTCATTAAAGAAACTAACCATGTTGTTAATAGTTTTCTCGTTGGCTGTTAATCTTAAGTGTCTTAATTTACGCTCTAAAATCTCCTTACCTTCCTCTGCAGATTGTCTTTTCTCTGCATTCAACGCAGCTTTAATTTTTGACTTTGCCCGCGAAGTAGTCACATAGTCCAACCAATCAACTTTAGGTTGTTGATTTTTAGAAGTGATGATTTCTACCTGATCACCGCTTTTCAATTCATGACTTAAAGGAAATAATTTTCCGTTCACCTTTGCTCCCAAACAGGTATCTCCAATATTGGTATGAATTGCATAAGCAAAGTCTAACGAAGAAGCCCCTCTTGGCAACGAAATAAGCTCACCCATAGGAGTAAACACATAAATTTCTTTAGTGTAAAGATTAAGCTTAAAATTATCAATAAACTCTGTTGTATCTTGAATATCCTGATTATCGAGAATTTCTCTCACCTGCGAAATCCACTCATCTACTTTAGAATCTTCAACCTTATAATTTTCTTTATATTTATAGTGAGCCGCAATACCTTTTTCAGCAATTTCGTCCATACGCTCCGATCGAATCTGCACTTCTACCCATTTACCATCATCGCCCATCACAGTTATGTGTAGCGATTCATAACCAGTAGGTTTTGGCTGAGTAATCCAATCCCTCAAACGAGATGGGTTGGGTTTATAAATATCCGTCACAATCGAATAAATCTTCCAGGCAATAAATTTCTCATTTTTCCTATCAGAGCGATAAATAATACGAATCGCAAATTTGTCATAAACCTGGTCGAAGTTCACTCCTTGCGTTTGCATTTTTCGATTAATAGAGTGAATAGACTTAGAACGACCTTTAATTTGATATTCTAATCCTTCTTCATCCAACCTATCTGAAATAGAATCACTAAATTTTTGAATATACTTTTTTCTATCCTCAGCAGATTCTCTTAATTTATTTTTAATTTCCGTATAATTCTCTGGCTGGGTATATTTTAAACTTAAATCTTCTAATTCACTTTTGATATTATACAAACCCATTCTGTGCGCCAAGGGTGCATAAATAAAGACGGTCTCTGATGCAATTTTTAGCTGCTTGTGCTGTGGCATAGCATCCAAAGTTCGCATGTTATGTAAGCGGTCAGCAATCTTAATCAAGATAACCCTAACGTCTTCTGATAAAGTTAAAAGCAACTTTCTAAAGTTCTCAGACTGAATAGATAACTCTTGGTTATTTAAAACAGAGATTTTAGTTAAACCGTCAATGATTTTGGCTATTTTCTTACCAAACATTGCTTCCATATCCTCTAGGGTATAATCGGTATCCTCAACTACGTCATGCATAAGCGCAGCGGCAATACTTGTAGCTCCCAAACCAATTTCGTCTGCAACAATTTTAGCCACAGCAATAGGATGATAGATATAAGGTTCTCCCGATTTTCTACGCTGATGTTGGTGTGCATCAACCGCCAAATCAAATGCCCTACGAATCAATTTTTTATCTTCTTCGTTTAGGTTTCGATAGGTGTTTGACAACAAATCTCTATACCTTCTTGCTATTTCTGCGTTCTCTTCCTTAATTTGTTCCTCCGTCATAAAAAGATAATATTTGAATCAAAAGTGTTAAGTGCTAGGGTAAATTTACATTTTTTAATTCAAATTTCAGAAGTTAACATCCATGAATTATGTTATGTGTATCGATTTTAAAATATTAAGTTAAATCCATCAAACCGATTTTTAAATTTGGTCTTATCTTTGTGTAAAATTAATCCATGAAAAAAATACTTTCTTTAGTTGTTTTGATAGCAGCGCTTCAATTCGGCTTTTCACAGATATCTGTTGGTTCTAATGTTACAGAAGGTAAGTGGCGTGTTGGTGGTGGTTTAGGGTTAAACTTTGGTAACAACGGTTATTTTGGTTTAAACATAGCTCCATCTGCTGGTTATATGATTACTCCAAAATTAGAAGCAGGTGTTTCTGCTGGTTATCAATATAGTAAGAGTGATTATTATAAATCCAACTTATTTTCGGGAGGCCCCTACTTAAACTATCATGTTTTTGATGGTTTATTTGCTCGTGGTCATTTCGAACATTTTACTGGAAACCAAAAAATACTATCAAATAACCATGAGTTTAGCATAGACGAAAGTGCGCTATGGCTAGGTGGAGGTTATTCTACCCCAGGACGTGTGCGTTTTCAAGCAGGTATTATGTATAATGTGTTGCATGATAAAGATGATAGTGTCTTTAGCAGTCCCATTCGTCCATTCGGTGGTGTAGCTTTATCTCTATAGTATATGGATAATATGATTCTAGTTTGGGGTGGATTAATTGCTTTTATTGTCTTACTCCTGTTTTTTGATCTATTCGTTCTTCATAAGAATGACAACATTTCGAACAAAAAAACTGCGCGAGAAACAGCATTTTGGATTTCAATGGCTTTGGCACAGTCTATCGTTATTTACTTTTTATACGACCGCGAAATTGTTGACAATCCCACCGAGCTTACGGCTAAAGGTGCGGTAATGAAATATGTAACAGGTTATCTTGTGGAGTTATCACTTTCGGTAGATAACTTATTTGTGATAGCCATGATTTTTAAATCTTATAAAATTCCACTTAAATATCAGCACAAAGCATTATTCTGGGGAATTTTAGGAGCTATTGTTTTTAGAGGTTTAATGATTGCCGTAGGTGTTGTGTTGTTTAACAAACTATCTTGGATTCCATATGTCTTCGGAGGTTTCTTAATTTTAACAGCCTTCAAAATGCTATATGAAGAGATTACGCATAAAGAAGAAGACGAGCATGTTAGAGAGTCATTAGGAAACAGATTATTAAGAAAATATTTTAATTTCAGCTCTAAATTAGATGGGAACAAATTCTTTACCATTCAAAATGGTAAAAAGCTTGCGACTCCCCTATTTGCCGCTTTAATTCTGATTGAATTTACTGATATTATGTTCGCGGTGGATAGTATTCCAGCGATTTTAGCGATAACACAAGATGCATTGCTCGTATTCTATGCAACCATATTTGCTACTTTAGGTTTAAGGTCAATGTACTTCTTCTTAGCTAATATGCTAGAGAAGTTCCATTATCTAAAGTATAGTGTTTTTGTAATTTTATTTTATATCGGAATCAAGCTAATCTTAATGCACCATGTTGATATCCCAGAATGGTTATCTTTAAGTGTAATTCTAGTAAGTATTACAATTGGTATTATCGTTTCCTTAATTAAGCAAGATGATTAATTTAATAGTTGCCGTCTCAGAAAATAATATCATTGGTAGAGACAACCAATTGATTTGGCATATATCCGAAGATTTAAAAAGATTTAAACGTATAACGTTAGGTCATCCTATGATTATGGGTAGAAAAACTTTTGAGTCCTTTGGCAGTAAACCTTTACCCAAAAGACATCATTTCGTTATATCGAGTCAGGAACGTGAAAATACAGAACAAGTTACTTGGGTTAAGTCCTTGGACGAAGCTATTGAAAAAGCTCAAGAATTAGACAACGAAATCTATATTATCGGCGGCGGAAGTATTTATGAACAATCTATCCATTTAGCACACAAACTTGAAATCACACGCATTCACAAACATTTTGATGGGGATACTTATTTTCCTGAAATCCCTGAATATTTTGAATGTATAGAAGATGAAAAACATTGGATAGAGAGTTTACCTTTCGAATTTAGTTATAGAACCTACATCAATCGAAAAATTTAATTTCACTCCTTATAAAAGGTTTTAACCATAATACTCTATAAGCCTAATTTCTCTTAGAATTAGGCTTATTTCTTTTATTCCAATTCGTAAATGAAATATATCTGCACTTCTAGATATATTCTTAGACTTAAATACTTTTAATATCTATGAGAAAGCAATATATTAAGAATACTATAAGAAATCTATTAAACTTTTGTTAATTAGAACTTTCCTAGAAATATATATCCCCAATTGGCGTTAAATTTATAATTCATTAGTTAACAATTTTATTTTCATAGTCAAGCATTGCATAGCAATGTGCATTAAGAGGTTGGTCAGGACGTTAAAAACCCCAGTCTATTATTCAAATTATTTTTGATATCAAGGAAATCATTTGAGTTGTAGCGTTTTTATACAGAATGAGGACCTCTTTCCTATTCTACCAACTTGATTTAAAATTAATACTATTTAATTTTAAAAGATGAATAAAAATTTGAGCATTATGATTTCATTATTGTAACTTTAGTCTTATTTTTTAATTATGAAGAAGTTACTTTTATTAATCCCTGCACTCTATTTCATGAGCTCGTGCGGAACCACCTCTATTTCAAAAACAAATCATGTTCCTGTGAATGTAGATAAATATACCAGTTTTACGCTAACTACCGATCTATCTCAACTTACAGCAAACGAACGCAAGATGTTACCTTATCTTATGAAGGCTGCTGATATTATGAATGAACTATTCTGGTATGAAGCCTATGGTAAGAAAACGGCCTTGCTAGACTACCTAAAAGGTGATGCTAAGAAGTTTGCCGAAATCAATTATGGCCCATGGGATCGCCTCGCAGGAAACAAATCTTTTGTTAAAGGAATTAATGACAAACCTTTGGGAGCAAATTTCTACCCAACCAATATGACAAAAGAAGAGTTCGAAGCAGCCAATCTAAAAGATGGAAATAGCTTATATACTTTTGTTAGAAGAGATTTAGACGGAAAGCTTTATACGATACCCTATCACGTGATGTTTGAGCCTGAAGTTAAAATGGCTGCAGATTATTTAAGACAAGCTGCAAGATATGCGGATGATCCAGGTTTAAAGAATTATTTACTTAAAAGAGCTGATGCTTTTTTAACCGATGAATATTACGAAAGCGATCTAGCTTGGATGGACATGAAAGACAATGGAATCGATATCGTGATTGGTCCAATTGAAACCTACGAAGATGCACTTTATGGTCAAAAAGCAGCGCACGAGGCTTATATTCTTGTTAAGGATAAGGAATGGAGCAAGCGATTAGAGAAATACGCAGATTTCTTGCCTGAACTACAAAAGAATTTACCTGTAGATGCTAAATATAAGCAAGAAACTCCAGGAAGTGATTCTGATTTAAATGCTTATGATGTGATTTACTATGCTGGTGACTGTAATGCTGGTAGCAAAACCATTGCGATTAATTTACCTAATGATGAACAAGTTCAATTAGAAAAAGGAACACGTCGTTTACAGCTTAAAAACGCTATGCAAGCTAAGTTTGATAAAATTTTAGTTCCGATTTCCAATGAATTGGTAACGCCAGAACAAAGAAAACATGTGAAGTTTGATGCATTTTTCGCAAATACAATGTTCCATGAAGTTGCTCACGGTTTAGGAATTAAAAACACAGTAAATGGAAAAGGAAGCGTTCGTGAAGCTTTAAAAGAGCATGCATCAGCTTTAGAAGAAGGGAAAGCAGATATTTTAGGTTTATATATGGTAAACCAACTTATTAAGAAAGGAGAATTAGAAGGAGATATAAAAGACTATATGGTGACTTTTATGGCGGGAATCTTTAGATCTGTTAGATTTGGAGCTAGTTCTGCACACGGTAAAGCCAATATGATTCGCTTTAATTTCTTTAAGGAGAAAAATGCCTTTACGCAAAAAGATGATGGAACTTATCAAGTAAATTTCGACCAAATGGAAGTTGCCATGAACGAACTTTCTGAATTAATTCTTGAGCTTCAAGGAAATGGAGATTACGAAGGTGTGGAAGAATTGGTAAACACCAAAGGAGTTATCCCAGCGGATCTACAGGCAGACTTACAACGCTTAAATGATGCAGGAATTCCAGTGGATATTGTCTTTAATCAAGGAATGCAATATTTAAAATAAGTTACTTTAATACTTAAAAATCAAAAATCCCTGAACATTAATTTGCTCAGGGATTTTCATTTGGTTTAAACTCCACTTAAACCTTAAGGTGTTAATTAATATTAAACATCCATACTCTCTCCTATTCCTAATAGAATTAATTCTTTGTTAGCAGCTTTAAAGATTTCTTTAGCCGACTCATGGTCTATCTTAATCGGTGGAAATGTATCATAATGACAACCTAAAACCTTGTCGCATTCTACAAAATCTGCCGCCATGCTAGCTGCTTTAGCGTCCATAGTAAAGTTATCTCCTATAGGAAGAATAGCTAAATCAATTTTACCACACAATAATGGAATCAACTTCATATCATATGTCAAAGCAGTATCTCCTGCGATGTAAATCGTTTTGCCATCAGCTTGCAATACATATCCATTAGGGTTTCCACCATACGTACCATCAGGAAATACGCTAGAGTGATGGGCTACCACACTGGTTAATCTCCCAAATGGAAAATCAAAACTACCTCCCGTGTTCATTCCATGACCTTGATATCCTTTTTTACCATAATAAGTAACAATCTCAAAGTTTGAAATAATTTTGGAGTTGCCCAAAGTGGCTAAATTTTCAACGTCGGCCACGTGATCTTCATGCGCATGCGTTAACAAAATATAATCCGGATGAAATTGAGAAGTTTTAATCTTATCATTCATTGGATTAGCAGAAATAAATGGATCGACCATTATTTTATGATTTTTTGTTTCTATCCATAAACTATTGTGACCTAAATAGGTGATTTTCATTTTAAATTTATTTTTAATATTCGTATTTATTTTATTCAATTACAGTTCCATTGGGTAAAATAGCATCTTTCTTAACCACAACAATACCGTCTACAATCTTATAATCTTTTGTTTCACGTTCCTCTAGCCCTTTGCTTCCAATAATTCTAACATCATCCCCAATCCTAACATTTTTATCTAAAATTGCATTTTTAATATTACATCTCTCTCCGATACCCATCGCTGGAATTCCTTTTTCATTAAGACCCTCTATATCTTCTATGGTTTCATAATAATCACTTCCCATAATATAGGTATCATAAATGTTACTTCCGCGACCGATTCTGGTTCTAATTCCGATTACACTATGCTCAATTCTACTTGCATGGCAAATAGCTCCTTCGGATAGAACTACATTCTCCAACGAAGTACCTACCACCTTGGCTGGCGGCAACATACGAGCATGTGTAAAAATAGAATTCTCATTGTCATATAAGTTAAATTGAGGTAGATTATTGGTTAAATCTAAGTTAGCCTCATGAAAAGAAGCAATCGTTCCTATATCTGTCCAATAACCTTCGTATTGATACGAATTGATTTTATATTTACCAATAGACGCTGGAATGATATTCTTCCCGAAATCAGCTCCTTCATTTTCAAATAATAAGTCTCTTAAAACCTTTTTATTAAAGAGATAAATACCCATAGACGCTAGGTAATTTCTACCTTGTGATTTCATATTCTCTCCTGTCTCTGAGGTCCAATCTTTTAATTCATCTGTGTTGGGTTTCTCAATAAATGAAGTAATATTATCATTTTCATCGGTTTTCATAATTCCAAATCCTGTAGCATCCTTGGCATCTACCGGAATGGTAGCAATCGATAAATCAGCTTCTAGATTAACATGATCTTCTAGCATTTTCTGAAAATCCATTTGATATAACTGATCACCTGATAAGATTAAAACATATTCATGGTCGGTGGTACCAAAATGCTGAAAACTTTGGCGAACGGCATCGGCTGTACCCTGATACCATTCGCTGCTGTCTACGGTTTGTTCTGCGGCTAGAATATCCACAAAACCTCGACTAAACAAGTCAAACGTATAACTATTTTTAATATGTCGGTTGAGCGAAGCAGAATTAAATTGTGTTAAAACATAAATCTTATTAATTCTAGAATTCAAACAGTTGGAGATAGGAATATCCACCAAGCGATATTTACCTGCTACAGGCACAGCAGGCTTCGATCTTTGTTCGGTGAGCGGGTGTAGTCTTGTCCCCCTACCACCTCCTAAAATAAGTGCTAATGTCCTTTTGTGTGCTTTATCTAAATTCCTCATATAGTTTCATGTATTTTTTAGCTGAAGTTTCCCAAGAAAAATCTTGTTTCATTATAAATTTTCTAATCTTTTGAAATCTTTCTTTATCCTCATACAGCTCAGTGGCACGATAAAAAGAATGCAATATATCGTCGGTAATAAGATTTATAAATCGAATTCCATTTCCACCTTCATCATTGATGTCTTTCACCGAATCTAATAAACCTCCTACCGTTCGCACGATTGGAACAGTTCCATATCTCAATGCATAGAATTGGTTTAAACCACAAGGCTCAAATCTAGATGGCATAATTAAAAAGTCTGATCCAGCATAAACCTTACGTGCTAAAGTCTCATTATAACCAATGAAGCAATTAAACCTTCCATCGGTAAAAATTTTCATTTGCTCTAAACCATTGGCTAATTGATTATCTCCACTTCCTAAAATAAGAAAATTAATCTTCGAATCATAATTGGTGAGCGCTTTCCATATGGCATCCGACAAGACATCAGCTCCTTTTTGATCTACAAACCTTCCAATAAACGAAATGATCGGATAATCTGGGTTAAAACTAAAGTAATCACAAAGTTGGTTTTTATTTCTTTTCTTACCTTCTTCTACTGTTTTTATTGAATAAGTATGATCTAATTTATTGTCGGTAGCTGGATTCCATTCCTCTATGTCGATACCGTTTAAAATTCCAACACATTTATTTCTTTCATGCCTCAACAAACCACTTAGACTCGATTCCCCTTCCATTAATTCCTTCATGTATTGAGGTGAAACAGTAGTCACTTTCCATGAAGATTTAATAGCCGTTGCCATAGCGTTTAACGAATTATCAAATTCTAATAATGGTAAATCCCACGTATTAAACCACGGGAAATAATCTACCACATCCCAAGGCATTTGCCCTTGATATTGACCATTATGAATAGTGAAAATGCTAGGAATTTTTCTAAATCTTGGATATTGATGAGCATGTTTCATGAAAAAAGGCACAAAACCCGTATGAAAGTCATGACAGTGAATTACATCGGGCAAAAAAGACCATTGATGAATCCAATTTAATGCAGCGATTTGAAAAGCTGTAAAAAAATATGGATCATTTCTATAGCCATAAACCTCTTCTCTATGGGCAAACCCTTCGATTTGAACCATAAAAACAAGAAATCCTAGATCATCATTCTTTAGAATCTTGACCTGTAACTGTCGGTTACCAAAAGGCATGCTAGTTTCGTAATCCAGCGTTAGTTTACGAGTTTTGGTAAATTCATTTTCAACAAATGGCAT
>CAZKJO010000008.1:17925-20187 GCA_964553105.1 uncultured Weeksellaceae bacterium
TTCATCTCTGATTTAACGACTTCGCGTACGCCATTTAGAGCATAGCCAAAACTTTTAAGTCTATTCTTCATTCTATTGAATTTAATCTATTCTCTTAAATTACAATTTTTATCTTTGAATTAAATAAAGTCAAAGTAATAATTACAAATTAAAACCAAACTATGTTCAAAAGTATGTTTTTCGTGTTTTTAGGTGGAGGATTAGGAAGCATGCTTCGTTTTGGTATTTCTCAATTTCTAAATACCGATTTTCCGTATGGAACTTTACTGGTAAATCTCGTCGGAAGTTTGTTGATAGGATTGACTTTAGGCTTATTTGATAGACAAATTTTAACGCAAAGCTTATTACTTCTATTAGCTACAGGATTTTGTGGAGGATTTACCACCTTTTCGGCATTTGCAGCGGAGAATTTAAAACTATTAGAATCTGGTCATACAGCTCAGTTTATAAGCTACAGTTTAGGTAGTTTGATATTAGGGATTTTAATAGTATTCGTAGGGTTTAAAATTGCAAAGTTTATTTAATAAAAAAAAGCCCTACTATATTTCTATAGCAAGGCTTTACCATCATAGGTTAAATGAATTATTTTAAAATAACTTTTTTATTGACCTTCATATTATCATTAGAAATAACAACAAAATAAACTCCTTTTGCCAATCCTTCTACAGAAATAGCATCGCCGTTGAACTGAGTTGTTTTTACTAAGCTACCTAGCGTATTATAAATTTCAATGTTAGCCGTTTCAACTCCTTTAATAAAGAATCTATCAGCTACTGGATTTGGATATACCTGAACTTTGTTAATTGCTAAAACAAGATTAGAAGTATTTAATCCTTCTACAGTATTATCGTAAAAGCCATTAGAACCAATTCCTGCATTAAAAGTAGCAACTAAACTTCCTGTTTCTTTGTTATAAGCTCTAATGATAGAAGCTTGTGTAAATCCATTAGAATCTGAGGTTAAAATATAATTTTCTACTACTCCAAATCCGTAAAATGTACTCCACGAATTATCTGGCACAGAGGTTACTAAACTTGGTTCTGTCATTAAATTATCCTCTACACTGAAAACATCCGTATTATTTCCAGTGAAATATATTTTCCCTTCGGCGTAAGCTATGTTTCCTGCGCCTGTAATATCTTCTACTAAAAGAGTTGCTACTATAGATAAATCTGTTGCATCAATTTTATTAATAAAGGTTCCATTAGAAGAAGAAGATAGTGTATATAAATAATTTCCGTTGGTAACAATTCCATTTATTCCTTCCTCCACTTCTAAAATAGAATTTAGCGTATTGGTAGTCGCGTCAATTGCAGCAACAGAATTTCCACCACCCCAATTTCCTTTTTGAACAAAGACATAGTTACCAGCTACTTCAACATTGTTAATAGTACCAAGATTTTCAACCTTTGTGATATAACTTCTATCCTCTAGATTGTAAATACTTACATATCCTCCCTGTGAGTTAGAAACAAAAATTTTATCGTTAGCCACCCCAATGTATCTTGGTAGACTAATTTCTTCTGTAATCACACCTATTTTTTCAAAACTAGCTCTATCCACAATAACAATTTTATTAGAATTGTTCAATACTAAATAAGCTTTATCTTCGTGAATTCTTATGTGTTGCAAAACATCACCTAAAGGTTCATTATTCACAGCCTGATAAATATTATTGGTAATCGCATTAGTATCTTGATCAACGTATGAAACATCAGCGTTGGGAGCTCCGAAATTACCTTCATTCGCAATTAAAACACCGTTGTCGTATTGGGCATTTAATAATTGACCTACTAAAAGTAATCCTAAAAAGTTAATTTTTAGCAAATTGTACATGTTTTTCATATTTATATTTTATAGATTTATTTTTAATTGAAGACCGTAATTACGCATTGGCATAGGTCTATATAAAAGAGGTTCATAATAATAATTGAATAGATTGTTTACCTTAAAACCAAGATTAATTCTATAATTAATACCAAATTCATAGTTTATACCTGCATTCCAAACTTGGTGCTTATCTATTTTAAACAATTCAGACTCATCTGTAGTTGAGAAAACATCGCCCACATACATACCCTGCAAAAACCATGATAAACCCTTATAAGCGTGAGTAAACGCCAAATTTGCCTTGTGATAAGGAACATAACTCAATTGTTTTTCTGTGGCTTTATTTCTAGAAATAGTATAAGAATAGTTTCCATTCAACTGAAAATGATGATTAGCAATAGATTTTTGAAGATGGCTAAATACTTCAACTCC
>CAZKJO010000008.1:20287-37543 GCA_964553105.1 uncultured Weeksellaceae bacterium
TGATTTTCATATTTAGTTTTCGTTGCATGTTCTTCAACAATGGCAAAATGTCTCTCATCTTGATATGCTTGTAGAAACAAGGAAAATTGGTTATTCGCATCTAACTTATAACCCAAGCTCCCGTCGAATGTATTATTCCAATATTGTCCATTACGATTGATATATTTCTTAGACTCAATCTCGAAATCATTGTCTGAAGAGTTTCTTGCATACGAAAGATTATAACTTATTTTTTCATTTGAATTTGAAAACTTCCCAGCCAATGCCATTGTATTAAAACTAGCATATTTTGCTAAAATATCGACTCCTACACCTTTTCTGAATTCTAAATTATTGTTTAAATGTACACTTCCGCCAATCGCTCCAGAACCATAAATCACACTTCCACCACCTGGTTTAATAGCGATTTCGTCATAGTTAATTCCTGTTCCTGAATTAAAATCAGATTGTCCTAAGAATTTTGAATTAATACTGATTCCATTCCACAAAACAGAAGTTTGTTGTGCTGTAGTTCCTCTAAAACTCGGTGACGAAACCATCCCCAAACCATTCTCCTTAAAATAAATAGGAGAATTAAATTTTAATAAATCTGTTAGAGAATTTGAATTTTTTGTTATTACAGAATCATTCAAAACTAGGACTTGCTGCGTATTGGATTGATTTTTAAGACGTGGATCCGATACGATCACATCACTTAATTGAATTGTATCCATTTGGGCCTCAACGAGTGAAGTCAATAAAACAAAAGCCAAGAAATAAAATAATCTCATATCAGTCTACCTTTTTTCCCGAAGGTTATTTATATTTAATATGGCAGGTCTCCTGGCTTGTTTCTGATAGATCGGCCTTCCCAAACTTTTGAGCTGTTCAGTGGCTTGAATGATCTATCTTTGCAAAACTTACAGTTGCGGGTACAGCAGCGGATTTTAACCGCTTTCCCTTTTCATTCCGACTTTAAATCGGAACACCATTCGACAGCAAAATTAAACATATTAATCTGATTTTTGATCATTAAAATCTAAAAATTAGACCGAATGTGAGAAGGTTAAATTTTTATCAATTATATGAACAATATATGGTTGATTTTTGTTTCCTTTCCTAGAACACTGAAAGAATTATTCTATTTATATTAAAAAAAGTTGGAATACTACCCTAATATTCGAAATATTTAATTAATTTTCTTTCTTAATTCTCATATATGCACAGTATTTTATGTATTTCTAGTTATTATAAAGGTGTTGATTTCATGATGAAATCTAAAGAGCTCGGCAATCATGTTATTCTCGTCACCTCAGAATCTCTTCGCAATGAGAATTGGCCTTGGGAGAGCATAGATGAGGTATTTTATATGGAAGAGATTCAACCCTATAAATGGAATATAGATCATTTAATTTTGGGAGTTGCCAACTATATGCGTTCTAGAAAAATAGATGCTGTGGTAGCTCTAGATGATTTTGATGTTGAAAAAGCTGCAAAAGTGCGCGAAAACTTCAGGATTCCTGGAATGGGACAAACGCGTTATCGATATTTTAGAGATAAATTAGCCATGCGCGAAAAAGCAAAAGAGGAAAAAATTGCAATTCCTAAATTTATTGGTGTTTTTAATGATGAAACTGTAAATCAATTTGCCGATGAGGTTGCTCCACCGTGGGTTCTTAAACCTAGGTCAGAAGCGTCAGCCACAGGAATTATTAAAATTAATTCAAAACAGGAATTATGGAAATATCTACACGAAACAGATAATGAGCGACATAAATATCTATTAGAGCAATTTCGTCCTGGCGATATTTACCACGTCGATTCTCTGGTGTTCAATGGAAAAGTCCTTTTCTCTTGCGCATCTAAATACGTGAATCCACCAATGGCAGTATCTCAAGAGGGTGGAGTTTTTATGACGGCTTCTATGAATCCAAAACACGAAGAAAGCAAAAATTTAATTGACTTTAATAATAATTTATTAATCAAATTTGGCTTAAAACATGGCGCTACCCACTCTGAATTTATAAAAGATAAGGAAACTGGAGAATTATTGTTTTTAGAAACGGCTTCTCGCGTTGGCGGTGCTTTTATCCCCAACATGGTAGAACAAGCCACGGGGATTAATCTATGGCATGAGTGGGCAAAAATTGAACATTCATTGCTGAATAATGAGAAATACCAAGTTCCGAAAAAGGAAAACAACTTTGGTGGACTATTGATTTCGTTATGTAAAGTTGAAAATCCAGATTTAAGCTTTATTCAAGAAAAGGAATTCGTACAACAACTAAAGAAACCCTATCATGTGGGTATGCTCTTTAAATCCAAAAAACAAAATAAAATAGAGGAATTATTAAAAAAATACGCTGTGATGGTCACCAATGAAATGTTGCAAATCATTCCACCTAAAGATTATCCTACGAGCTAATTTTGTAAATTTTAATAATATCTCGGCTGTAGAAAATTTTCTAAATCGATGATTAGTCCAAAATGATCGGTATTAGAAGATGAATGATATTGTGCGTGTGCATATTCAAGTCTAAACGAGCTAATTCTAAGTCCAAAACCTGCAGTGAAACCAGAGAAATTCTTAGTAGCATCTGTACTCAACTCATTTCCTCTTTTAAAATTATATCCAAATCTAAGATTAAATCCGGCTTGAGGAAAAAACTCTGCTCCTAATGAAAGGTGATCGATTGCTTTTCGCATTTTCGATACATCTCTTCCATCCTCTTTATATTGTTCAGAAATATCAAATTTCTGAAGGTCATGTAAAGTCGCCGTAACCTCTAATGGTACATGTTCTAATTTATGAGAAATACCCAAATTAACTTGAATAGGTAAAGGCTCTTTTAAATTATCATAAGGTTTAAACTGCGTACCAATGTTACGTATAGAAAGCGCAACATTGGTATCGTAGTCTATATCGTGAAAAACAACTCCTAAATCCATCGCCGCCGCATAACTAGTATAAGATTCAATCTGCGAGTGGATGTATTTAAGGTTAGCACCTACTGTAAAAAAGTCATTTAGATTATGTGCATATCCTAAGGTGATCGCCGCATCTTTAGCATTAAAGTCACCGGTCACATTTCCTATTTCATCAGCCGCAACGAACTCTCCGTAATCTACATATTGCCCGTGAATTGAGAAAAAATTTCGCTTATTGTATTGATACACATAAGACGCCGTACCCGATTGTATATCAGTTAAATAATTAACATAATTAATCGCTAACTTTGAATGTGTTTCTGGGTTCATCAAGGCAGGATTCCACAAGCTCATATTAGGATCGGAGTCCCACATAGATTGTGCATTTCCACCCAAGGCCGCCTGTCGTGGTGAGGTGGTAATGTTTAAAAATTCGTACACACGTGTACCATCTTGCGCTGCAACGTGTAGCAACATGCTGAATGTAAAACAGAAAGCAATACTGAATCTATACATCAGTTATTAAAACTAAATATAATGACTTTTCGTATAATAGAATAAGGATTTATTTTGTGTATAAGTAAGCCAACATTTTATAATATAATTTCGCTGCTAAGAAATCAGAAGATTTTTCGTGTTTGTTTGGCATCAATTCAACAATATCAAATCCAACCACGTTTTTAGTATGAATAACTTTTTTCAATAACTTTAAAGTTGGATACCACTCTAAACCTCCCGGCTCTGGCGTTCCAGTGGATGGACAAATAGAAGGATCAAATGCATCTAAATCAATGGTAATGTAAATTGGATTATCGCCTAATCTATTATAAACATCCTCTATCCAATTCTTATTCTCAGCTATATCATGTGCAAAAAACACATTTTCCTCTTTCAAATATCTCACCTCTTCCGTATCCATACTTCTGATTCCAACTTGCACTAAATGATGTTTTTCGTTTGCCTCAAATACCGCACAAGCATGATTACATTTGCTCCCATGATATTCAGGACGAAGATCTGTATGCGCATCCAACTGCAAGACTGTTAAATCTTTATATTTATCACCAAAAGCTCTAATGCTACCAATCGAAATAGAATGTTCACCCCCAAAGAGCGTTACCAGCTTTTCATCTTTTAAATATTTAGCAACTCGTTGATGCACTGCATCTGTCATAGCTTCTGGGGAAGAATCTTCAGAAACAGGATCATCTAAAAAAATTCCCATTTTATAAGGCTCTGATTTGGTTTCAATATCATAAATTTCCATATTGTCAGCCGCCTCTAAGAAAGCCTCTGGCCCTTTATCAGCCCCTTTCAACCAAGTAGAGGTTCCATCATATGGAACTGGAATTAATACAACTTTTGCATTGTCATATTGACCATATTCTTCTTCAACACTAGCAAATATTCTCATGTTCATTTATTTAATACGCGAAATTAATGGAAATTATTTGAGTTTCGACCAAAAAATTCACTATTTTTGTAGGGTATGTTTATGCGTAATCATCACATATTACTTGTATTATTAATGTTCTTGTGTTCTACAGGGGCATATGCGCAGATACATATAGGTGATGGTCTGAGCATTGGTGAAGGCACGAGCATTACAATTAAGAATCAAGAGGTAATCATCGCAACTGATGAAATCAAAGGAAAAGGAATTATTTCTATTCAAAATGATGATTCACAGAAAATCACTGTACTGAAGAATTTTAAATCTAATTCAGCATTAAAAATTGATTCTAAAGATTTAAAAGTTGAAGGTCGCTATGCAGAGCAATTTGCAGCGTATCATCTTCCTCCTTTGAGTGAGGAAATTATAGCCTCTAAAAAACAAAATGAAATTAAAAATGATTTACCTGTAAGATACATCAACAGCGAAGGTTTAACCTTTGGAAATAAGGATGATGAGAAAAACAAAACAGTTGTCTCTTCTTTACCAAAAGATGTTTCTGGTGGAATCATAATCAGTGAAGTATTGCGTATGCAATTTACTGATTATCAAACTGACTATATTATACCAATTTATAGTGTTTTACTTAACGTAGAGCGTTTTTCGGACAACGCTGAACTTTATGAGTTTGAATGTCTGACGGCAATCCTACGGCCACCCATCGCCTAGGACACTAAACTTTTTTATATTTATTTTATGCTATCCGGAGTTTTCACTCGGATTTTTTTTTGTCTTAAAATTGAGATTTGTAACGATATTAAGTAGATTTCTAAAGCAATTAAGTCTTTAATTATTTTCCATTAATATTTAAAACAAAAAAAATCTACCTGAAATTAATCAAGTAGATTTTAAAATTTAAATTATCCATTTACTTATACGAAAGGCGTCTTAACTACTTCTGCCTTAACAGTTTTCTTCCTAATTTGAATAAATATCTCAGATCCAACTTTAGCGTAATCGGTAGTAACGTAGCCCATTCCGATTCCTTCTTTTAAAACAGGAGATTGAGTACCTGAGGTAACTTTTCCTATTTCATTTCCATCCGCATCTACAATAGGATAATCTTGACGCGGAATTCCTTTGTCAATCATTTTAAAGGCTACTAACTTACGTTTTAAACCTTCATCTTTTTGTTTTCTTAAAGCATCTGCTCCAATAAACTCAGTATCTAATTTAGTCACCCAACCTAGACCAGCTTCTAATGGAGTAGTTTCTTCGTTGATGTCATTTCCGTATAAACAATAACCTTTTTCTAATCTCAAAGTATCGCGAGAAGCTAATCCACAAGGCTCGATTCCATAATCCTTTCCTGCTTCAAAAACTGCATTCCAAATCTTTTCTGAATCTTTGGCATCGAAATAAAGCTCAAAACCACCCGAACCTGTATATCCCGTTGCGGAAATGATAACATTTTGAACACCAGCAAATTCACCTACAACAATATTGTAGAATTTAATATCTTCTAATTTAACATCAGTCAAGCTCTGCATCGCTTCAAGCGCTTTAGGACCTTGAATTGCCAATACAGCTGTGTCATCGCTTTGATCCTCAACCTTAGCTCCTATTTTGTTTTGTTTATTCACCCAAGCCCAATCTTTATCCAAACACCCAGCGTTCACTACAGCTAAATAGTCTTGATCCGCAATTTGGTAAAGAATAAGATCATCAATAATCCCCCCCTCTTCATTCAAAAAACAAGTATACTGAGCTTTGTTAGGTTTTAATTTAGTTACATCATTGCTACACAGCATCTGAAGCAATTCTTCAGCCTTTTCTCCTGTAAACCTAAATTGTCCCATGTGACTTACGTCGAATACGCCAACACCTTCGCGAACCGCCATGTGTTCATGATTAACGCCGGCATATTGAATAGGCATCTCAAAGCCTGCGTAAGGAAGCATTTTAGCGCCTAATTCTTTATGCGTTTGATTTAATGCAGTTAATTTCATTATTTAATTGTTTAATTTATCCACGATATGTTACAAAGTTTCGTGGTGTTTCATATAAGGTTACTTCTAATTGTTTGTCGTCGCTTAGATGGTTTCGGATTCGATTCCATATAAGCACAACGATATTCTCAGCCGTAGGGTTTAAGTCTTTAAACTCAGGAATATCTAAATTCAAATTTTTATGATCTAAATAATCTTCTACTTCATCTTTAATGATTTGCTTCAAATCATCTAGATTAATGACAAATCCCGTCGCTGGATCAATTTCTCCTGTTACACTCACCGTTAATTCATAATTATGCCCATGAAAGTTAGGCAGCGCACATTTACCAAAAACTTTTCTATTTTTTTCATCATCCCAATCTTTTCTATGCAATCGATGCGCTGCATTGAAATGAGATTTTCTATGAACAGTTACTGTCATGATAGGTGGGCTAAATATTCTTTAAGTATAATTCGAAACCAGGGTGTGTATTCCTCTGGATTATTTTGAACATCTTGCTGTAGTTCATCGAAATCAATCCATTTATAAGCTGCTACTTCTTCGGGATTAATAACAGGTTCTTCATTATAAACACCCTTAAAGACATGGTCTAACTCATGCTCCGTAAGTCCTTGACCCACATAAGCTTTATAAATAAAATCAAATTGATATTCTATAGGACAAGTGAACCCCATTTCTTCTTGCAATCTTCTGCTCGCACCCTCTTCATAAGTCTCACCCTCGCGTGGATGACTACAACATGTATTGGTCCATTTTCCAGGGGTATGATATTTTTCAAAAGCTCTTTGTTGGATTAACAATTCTCCTTTATCATTAAAAATAAACACAGAAAAAGCTCGATGCAACACCCCTGCTACATGAGCTTCCTGTTTTTCCATAAGGCCAATTGGCTCATCTTGTTCTGTAATTAGAACAACATTTTCTTTCTCTACCATAGTGTTTCAAAATTACGATTATTATCCACAATTATAAAATCAAAAGTAAATTAGTAAAGAAGTTTTATCTCTTTATGTCTAAAAGTCTTTTCACCTCTATCTTCCAAATCTACCACCAGGTTTCCTTCTCTATTTACATATTGAATAATTCCATTCATTTTTTGATTATTAATCTCAAATACAGAAACATTTCCTTTTTTAAACAATTGATTATTATATGTATCATAAATTAAATCAAATTGCTTGGTCTTCATCTTATAAAAGTTATCATAAAAATGAAGCATTAAATTTTTAATAAATTCCTGAATATTATAATTAAGTACCATGTTTTCAAGCTTTAGAGAACTAACGTGCTCTAATTCTCCAAAATTTACTTGGTTGATATTAACCCCCAAACCTATTACACAGAATTTTGTTTTATCACCGGTTAATTTTGTTTCAATTAAAATACCTGCAATTTTTTTATTATTTAAAATTATATCATTAGGCCATTTTACTTGTGCCGCTATCTGCCAATTTGACAAAAAGCGGGTTATTTCAGTAGAAATCCACATGTTAAATATTGCTAATTCTTCTTGAACCTTCAGTGGATATCTAATTAAAAAACTAAAGGTAGCGTTTTTATAATCTTCTGATAGCCAAACATTATTAGCATACCCCTTTCCAGAAGATTGTTTATCAGCGCTAACGATGGTCCAGGATGGCACATCAATTCCTGCCAATTGGTATAGCTTTTGATTAGTTGAACCCAAGGATTCAAAATGCAAGAAATTGAGTTTTTTTAACATATTTAATATGATTGCAGCTAAATAGCAATTATGATTAAGCTTAAAATTACTATTTTTGCAAGTCCAAAATTAAATAATATTGAATGATTGAAAAATCCAACTCAAATAAATTGGTAGAAATAATAGTTAATAGTATCGATGATATGAAAGCTGAGAACATTACTATCCTCGATTTAAGAGAGATAGACAATGCTGTCAGCGAATTTTTTATTATCTGTAGTGGTAATTCGACGACACAAGTCTCGGCTATTGCCACTAATGTAGAGAAGAAAGTTAGAAATGAAATAAAGGAAAGACCTTTACACACCGAAGGTAATCAAAATGCCCAATGGGTTCTGATGGATTACGGAAATGTTGTAGTGCATGTTTTTCTGAAGGGTATCCGCGAGTTCTATGACTTAGAAAGCATGTGGGGAGATGCCAAATTAATTTCTGCTTAACCTTATAAAAATCACAAATTGACACAAAAGAAAAAAAACAATAAACCGTCATTTAATTTAAATTGGCTTTATACGGCTATTGCCTTATTTTTAGCTGGTTGGTTCTTCATTATGAGTGGCGGAATGAACGGCTCAGGAAAAGAAATTCAAGAGAGAGATTTCTTTAGATATGTAGAAGAAGGTTATGTACAGAATTTCGTATTCGATAAGGATGCGGATAGAGTTTCTGTTTTCTTGACCGATGAAGCTTTAGAAAAAGAGGAGTTTAAAGGTTTAAAGCAAACCCCCAATCTTACGGGAGAAACGCCTAATATGACTTTTAAGGTTGCCAATCAAACGGTATTTTTTGATAAATACGATCGGTTACCTAAAGAAGCTACTTCTGAGGTAACGATGGAACTAACTGAAAACAATGTTTTCGTTGAGATTTTATTCCAAATCTTAATTTGGGTTGCTCTACTGGGTTTACTTTGGTATTTTATCTTCAGAAGAATGTCTGGAGGTGGCGCCGGCGGTGGTGGACAAATTTTCAACATTGGGAAATCAAAAGCTAAATTATATGATGAGAATTCTCAAGTTAAAGTTTCGTTTAAGGATGTTGCTGGACTAGAAGGGGCTAAAGAAGAAGTTGAAGAAATCGTTCAATTTCTGAAAAACCCTGAAAGATACACTCGTTTAGGTGGTAAGATTCCAAAAGGAGCATTACTTATAGGACCTCCAGGTACGGGTAAAACTCTATTAGCAAAAGCAGTTGCTGGTGAGGCACAAGTTCCTTTCTTCTCATTATCAGGTTCTGATTTCGTGGAAATGTTCGTAGGTGTTGGAGCATCACGTGTTCGAGATTTATTCAAGAATGCAAAAGAAAAATCTCCATCTATTATCTTTATCGATGAGATTGATGCAATTGGTAGAGCCAGAGGAAAAAATAATATGACTGGTGGTAATGATGAGCGTGAAAACACGTTGAACCAATTACTAACCGAAATGGACGGTTTCGATACAAATACCAACGTAATTGTAATGGCAGCAACCAACCGTGCAGATATCTTAGACTCTGCCTTAATGCGTGCAGGACGTTTTGACCGTAGAATTTATGTTGATTTACCAGAGATTCACGAGAGAAAAGAGATTTTCAAAGTTCACACGAAGAATCTTAAAATTAAAGAAACTTTAGATTTAGAGTTCCTTGCAAGGCAAACACCTGGATTTAGTGGTGCTGATATTGCCAATATTTGTAATGAGGCTGCTCTAATCGCTGCTAGAAAAGGTAAAGATGCTATTGATAGACAAGATTTCTTAGACGCAGTTGATAGAATTATTGGTGGGTTAGAGAAAAAAGGTAAGTTAATTAAGCCAAAAGAAAAAAGAAGAATTGCTTTTCATGAGGCTGGACATGCTACGAGTAGCTGGTTATTAGAACATGCTTCTCCTCTAGTTAAGGTAACTATTGTTCCGAGAGGAAGATCTTTAGGTGCTGCATGGTATTTACCAGAAGAAAGACAAATTACCACAGAGAGCCAGATGTTAGATGAAATGTGTGCTTTATTAGGTGGAAGAGCTGCTGAGGAAGTTATGTTCGGCAAGGATTATTCTACGGGAGCGCAAAACGACTTAGAAAGAGCCTTCAAACAATCTAGAGCCATGGTAACTATATATGGATTGAGTCCAAGAGTTGGGCATATCTCTTATTATGACAGTTCGGGACAAAACGATTATGCTTTTTCTAAGCCATATTCTGAGAAAACTGCAGAAAAGATTGACGAAGAGATTAGAAGAATTATCGATGAGCAATATACCAGAAGTGTTGAGTTACTCTCAGCCAATAAGGATAAACTTACTTTACTAGCCGAAAAATTATTAGAAGAGGAAGTTATATTCCGAGAAGATTTAGAAAAAATATTTGGCGAAAGAGAGTTTGATGATGAAATGAATACAATAACAAAACAAGCTGAGTTAGAAGATCAAAAGAAAGTTGATTCAGCCGTTGAGAACATAGAAAAAGATATTACATCTATACCTTCGAAAGAAGTATAAAAATCAAGATGAATTGCGTTTAAATATTCTATATATTTGAACGCAAACTTCTTGTATTAGATAGATTTGTATTTATAACTTTTTTTAAGTTATTTTAGTAAATATTTTATATGACCAATTTGTGGAGTAAAATAAAGGAATTGTTTCAACCAGAACAAGAAGACGACGACGAGGATATCGATTTATCCTATCCAGTTGAACTTCCCTTGGATGAAAAATTCGCTAAGTTTTTTAGTGAAGCAGGCGGTCATTTTCTTTATTGTGAGAATAAACAAGAGGTTTTATATTATTTAAAACAAATTATAGAACAAGAAGACATCAGTAGGTTTATCTGCTTTGAGGATCCTCTGCAAAAGATGCTGACGATGGTTGGAGCTAATTATATTAATTACCCATCTGCCACTGCGGATTTCAATTTTATTCATTGTGAAAGTTTAATTTCTTATAACGGATCCATTATGCTATCATCTGATAAAACTGGAGGTAGAAAAATATCTGAATTACCAGATAATTTCATTGTATACGCTCAGCACAGTCAGATTGTAGATAATCTAAGCGAGGCTATGCAAATACTCAATAGAACCAAAATGAATAACCTACCAAGTGGAATTACATCCATTGGTGGTGTAGATGCCAACCCAATGAATGGTAAAATATCTACAAAAAACATATATTTGTTGATTGTAGAATAAGACTATGCCCAACATTTTGACCCGTGCTATTTTTGGATTTGCCTATATCGCAGCGATCGTATTTGCATTTCTCTATTCTCCATTGAGTTTAGTAATTCTCTTGGGGCTTTTTTTAGCACTTTGTTTATGGGAATTAATTCAATTGCTTCAATTTGACAATAAGCTTTATATCCTTGGAACTGTATTAGTTTCAGGATATTTATTTTATAACTATGCCGAGAAGTTTTGGTACTCAACGGGTATGTTTGATGTAAGGTTAGTTAATTTTTTACCACCCTTATTATTCATCATTGCATTAGTTATAATTTTTAAAAGACCTGTTGAGTTAGCTTTTGATTCATCTAAATTAATTTTTAGTGTGGTCTATGTAGCACTACCCTTTTCTCTGGTTTTATCAACAGTTAAAAAATTCGAAGTAGATAACTTTGAAATGTTAAATTCGCTCATGGGTATTTTCATTTTATTATGGTGCAGCGATACCTTTGCTTATCTTACTGGCAAATACTTTGGCTCGAGAAAACTAAGTTCTATTTCCCAAAACAAAACCGTAGAGGGTTTGATAGGTGGAATGTTCTTTACAATTGTTGCAGGTATAATAATCAATTACAATTTCCCTAATTTAAGAGGAAACTGGATTATCATTGCTATCATTATTGCTATTGTTGCTCCATTGGGTGATTTAGCAGAATCTAAACTTAAACGCGTTTTTGGTGTTAAGGACAGTGGTAATTTATTGCCTGGCCATGGTGGTTTTTTAGATCGCTTGGATAGCTTTCTTCCATCGGCCGTTGCCCTATATATTTATTTTTTATTTATTTAAAATATGATAAAGTTACATAAAGAAGGAACTTGGATTTTAATTATTGGCTTTGCATTATTAATCGCTGCCAGTATTCCATTGTATTTAAATGGCAATACCCTTTCTTATATTGCTATAGCTGCCTTGGCCCTATTCTATGGATTTGTAGTTTGGTTCTTCAGAAATCCACTACGTGAAAGTGAATCAGCAGCGCTGGAAATAGTAGCACCGGTTGATGGAAAAGTAGTAGTGATTGAAAAAGTATTCGAGAAAGAATATTTGAAGAAAGAAGTGATGCAAGTATCTATCTTTATGAGCCCTTTAAATGTTCATGTATGTAGATATCCCGTAGCCGGAGAAGTAACTTATACAAAATATCATCCAGGTAAATATTTAGTAGCTTTCCACCCAAAGTCTTCTGAATTAAATGAACGTACGACTACTGTTGTAAAAGCAGTGAATGGAACCGAGGTCTTATTCAGACAAATTGCTGGTGCCTTAGCCAGACGAATCGTTTTATATGCAAAACCTGGAGATAAGGCCGTAGCAGGTACTGAGTACGGATTTATTAAGTTCGGATCTCGTTTAGATGTTTTCTTACCATTAGATGCAGAAATTTTATGTAAATTGGGTGACAAGACTAAAGGCGCAGTAGATATTATTGCAAAACTTAAGGAATAAACACCAATACTCTTGAGTATACAGCTTACCATATTAGGCTATAATTCAGCAACCCCCAAGGTGGATTCTCATCCTACCGCGCAGTTATTGAATGTAAACGAAAGATTTATTCTTATTGATTGTGGTGAAGGAACTCAAGTTCAATTAAGACGTGCTAGAGCTAAATTCTCTAAAATCAACCATATTTTTATTTCTCATTTACATGGAGATCATGTTTTTGGATTAATTGGTTTTATATCAACTATGCAATTAATGGGGAAAATCACACCACTTAATATTTTCGGCCCAGAGGGAATCAAGGATTTCATCTTAAATCAATTGAAACATACCCAATCTAATTGCAGTTATGAGATCATTTTCCACGAATTGAATCATAAGGATTCAAGGCTGATATTCGAAGACAACAAATTAGAGGTTTATAACATTCCTTTGGACCATAGAATTTATTGTAATGGATATTTGGTGAAAGAAAAACCTCGATTAAAAAATTTAAACATTGAAGCTATTCAAGCTTATCCGGAAATTGAAACTTGTGATTATTTTAATCTTAAGAAAGGAAAAGATTTTGTTCTAAGTTCGGGAGAAATTATCCCAAATGACATTCTTACCTTTCCACAAGAAGAACCGCTCTCCTATGCTTTTTGTTCAGACACCAGATACAAAGAAGATTTAGTAGATATCATTAAAGGCGTAGATTTACTCTATCACGAAACAACATTCGATAAATCATTAGGTGAATTAGCTTATAAAACAGGTCACGCAACCGCCGAACAAGCTGCTACCATTGCCAAAAAGGCTGAAGTTGGCAAGCTTATTATGGGACATTTTTCTAATCGTTATACCGATTTAAGTATTTTATTAAGTGAGGCTAGAGAAATTTTCCCTGAATCGTATTTACCCAAAAATCTAGAAATTGTAGAAGTAAAGAGAAATTAATCGATCTTCTGTCCTCTTTTCCCTAATTCAATAACTTCTAAATTATCAATTTTACCATTATCCAGGGTGAATCTAAGCATAGTTCTAACCTGATGAAATCCGTGTATTCCAGCAGCTCCAGGATTCATGTGCAGTAAATTTAATTTTTTATCATGCATTACTTTTAAAATATGAGAATGTCCACAAATATATAATTTAGGCTTTTCATTGATTAAAAGTTCCTTCACTCTAGCATTATATCTTCCAGGGTATCCGCCAATGTGTGTCATCACCACTTTAACACCATCCACGCTAAAAATGTTATTTAAAGGAAATTCCCCTCTCACCTCGGCGTTATCGATGTTTCCATAAACCGCTCTTAATGGTTTAATAGCTTGTAATTCATCCGCCACCTTAATTTCACCAACGTCTCCTGCATGCCAAATTTCATCGGCTTCGGAAGCATATTTCAAAATCCTATCATCTATATAACTATGTGTATCGGATAGAAGCAAAATTTTAGTCATAGGTTTCTTACTTTTGTATAAAATTAAGCAATTGAGATATTTTCTAGGCTTTTCTTATCAAGGAACTTCTTATCATGGTTGGCAAATTCAACCGAATGCCATTACTATTCAAGAAGTTTTAGAGGATAGAATGAGTAAATTATTAAGTGATGAAATCAAGCTAGTAGGCGCCGGACGTACGGATGCCGGTGTTCACGCTAAATTCATGATTGCTCATTTTGATGCTGATATTTCTGATATAGAAAAGTTTATTTATCGATTAAATTCTTTTTTACCTCACGATATTGCTGTACACTCACTTCAAGAAATGAAACCTGATGCTCACGCAAGATTTGATGCTATCGAAAGGACTTATCAATATTTTATAAATTATAAGAAAGATCCATTCAAAACTGAGTTAAGTTGGCTTTGGAATTACGAAGCTTTGGATGTTGTTAAGATGAATGAAGCAGCAGCATTATTATTAAAATTTGATGATTTTACTAGTTTTGCTCGACTTCATACGGATAATAAAACCAACATTTGTAATGTGCGGTATGCTGTTTGGTCAGAAGAAAATGGAAATTTAAAATTTGAAATCACAGCCGATAGATTTCTGCGCAATATGGTTCGTTCTATTGTTGGGACTTTGGTGGAAATCGGGAAAGGAAAAATAAGCTTAGAACAGTTTATTAAGATAATAGAGAAAAAAGACCGTAAATTTGCAGCTGCTTCAGCACCAGCACATGGCTTATTTTTAACCCATGTCGCTTATCCGAAAGATTTATATTTATGAAGAAAGAGTCGAAATTTAATTTATCAGAGTTTAAGAGATTGATTAAGATAGGAATGGAAAACAAGAAATTGTTTTACATTGTTGTTGGTATTGGTCTAGCTTTAGCGCTGCTTTCTTCCCTACGTCCTATTTTAGTAGGTGATGCAGTAGATCAATATATTAAACCTCAGAACTACGAACTTTTAGTACGCTTATCCTTTATTTTAGTTGGGCTACTCATAGCAGAAATTATTCTTCAATATTACTTTATCCTACTATCAAATATTATTGCACAAACCGTGATTGAGAAAATTCGGGTACAACTATTTGATCAGATTGTACAGTTCAAGCTAAGTTTCTTTGATAGGACACCCAATGGAACTTTAGTAACTCGATCCGTCTCTGATATTGAAACGGTTTCTCAAGTTTTTACTGATGGCATTCTCGTTATCTTAGGTGATTTACTAAAGATTGTCTTCATTGTTGCAGCCATGTTTTTAACCAATTGGAAATTAGCTCTGGTTGTAATTGTTATATTGCCATTGATGGTCATCATCACCAATATCTTTCAAAAGTCTATTAAGAAAACCTTTTCTGAGGAGAGAACGCAAACCGCCATATTCAATGGTTTTGTTCAGGAGCGATTAAGTGGAATGAAAATTATTCAACTTTTTAATCGTGAAGAAGCTGAATTTGAGAAATTTGAAGGGATTAATAGAAATTTGAGAAAAGCGTATTTAGCAACGGTGTTCTACTTTTCTTTATTATTTCCCATTGTTGAAGTTGTTTCAGCCTTAGCGCTAGGCTTAGTAATCATCATGGGTGGTTATAGTGCGATACATTTCACCGATGTATCCGCAGGACAAGTGATTGCTTTCATTATGTTTATACCCATGCTGGTTCGTCCGATTCGTCAAATTGCAGAACGTTATAACAATTTACAAAGAGGTTTAGTGAGTTCTGAACGCGTATTCAAGATGATGGATCAAGATGAGAAATTACCAGACCATGGTAAATTAGCCTTAGACAATGTAAAAGGAGATATAGATTTCAAGAATGTATACTTTGAGTATGTAGAAGGTGAAGAGGTATTAAAAGATGTTTCATTTTCTGCTAAGCAAGGCGAAACCATCGCAATTGTAGGTTCTACGGGAGCTGGAAAATCAACTATCATCAATTTATTGAATCGTTTTTATGATATAAAAAGTGGGTCTATTTGTATAGATGGCACGGATATTACCGATTTTGAATTAGCGAATTTAAGAAAACATATAGCTGTAGTTTTACAAGATGTATTCCTATTTAATGATTCCATTTTGAATAATATTACCCTTAATGATGATTCAATTTCAAGAGAAGATGTTATCAACGCAGCAAAGGAAATAGAAATCCTACCCTTTATTGAGGCATTACCTGGAGGATTTGATTATGTGGTTGCTGAGCGTGGATCGAGTTTATCTGTAGGTCAAAGACAGCTACTAGCATTTTTAAGAGCCTATGTTTTCCATCCACAAATCTTAGTATTAGACGAGGCAACCTCTTCCATAGACACCGTCTCCGAAGCTCTTATTCAACAAGCTACAGAGAAAATTACACAAAATAGAACTTCTATAATTATTGCGCATAGATTAGCTACTATTCAAAATGCGGATAAAATAATTGTAATGGATAAAGGAAGAATTGTAGAGCAAGGAACACACGAAGAATTAATCAAAAAAGAAGGTTATTATTTTAAACTTCATCAGGCGCAATTCAAAATTACGGCATAATATATGCAGGTCTATCTTTAACAAATTTTAAGAGAACTTAGTTCAGTAAAATTAATTTATGTTATTGAGTTCTAAATTGAAGCTCATTTAATTTAATTTAGTATTTAACTAAAAATCTTATATTTGTACTATAAATTTAAATTGAAAATTATTTAATTATGAAAAAAGTATTATTACTAGCAGTTGTAGGAGGAATGATTTCTTTTACATCTTGTAAGAAAGAAACAAACGAAAAAATTGCTAACGACGTTGAACAAACAACAAGCAACGCTGGTGATGCAATTTCTGATGCAGCAAATGATCTTGCTGAAGGTGCAGATAAAGTTTATGAAGATGCTAAGGCATTAGTTACTGATGCTCCTCAATTAGAGAACGCAGAGTTACAAGAGTGGGCTAACAAGTTACATGACGAAGCAGTTAAGGCTAAAGCATCTGCTAAGACTGGCAACGCTGACGAAATGAATGAAGCTATTGCTAACATCACCTCTTTAAGCGAGTCTTTAGCTAACTTTAAGGACAATGCTGAGTACGCTAAAGCTGAAGCTTATTACAATGAAATTAAAGCTGAATTAGAACAATTATAATTCAAAGTTAATAGAGAAAAAAAGG
>CAZKJO010000008.1:37643-39446 GCA_964553105.1 uncultured Weeksellaceae bacterium
CATCAATAATATAAAATCTGTTCCCCAATAATGTCTTAAGTGCTTGGAATTGTACTATAAGCAATGATCTTTCCTATCGCCTTTTCTGGGCTTAACTTCTCATATTTGGTGTATTAATATACTTGTTATCCCAAATTCTTTTCATAGCTTATAATTTTTGCCTTACAACGTAGGATTAGTTTTCCCCATAA
Organism: uncultured Weeksellaceae bacterium; assembly: GCA_964553105.1. Classification (GTDB taxonomy): domain Bacteria; phylum Bacteroidota; class Bacteroidia; order Flavobacteriales; family Weeksellaceae; genus Profundicola. Next base: position 37,835 of record CAZKJO010000008.1, read on the forward strand.
ATTGCCCTAAACTTAAAGTCAAATTATGTTTAGCATTCAATATATTCGCCAAATAACTGGGTGTACTTCAGGCTACCCCTAGCAATAAACTTTACTTCATAAAATCTCTTCTACTATTTAGACATCTCCTACAGTATTAAAGTTGACATTCGCTTTTTCACCTCCTTCACCATCGTCTATGCCTTTCTTATTTCCGGTTAAAATTAATCCCGTTAACATAATAAACATACTTCCTAAAATTACGATTAACAATACTTTTTCGTTAATAATCTTATTACTGAATTCGATAGGTAGATCCAAAAATAATAAAATGGTTATCAAACCACGCGGTGCAATAAAACCGGTTGGAACTAAATTTTTGGGTTGTGTAACCCCTAAATATAAAAATCTAACCACTAATATTACGCCTAATATGGCTAAACCATAAATATAGGTTTCACCCGACAAGAACATGTCTACCGTAATGTTGAACCCGAAGAATAAGAAAAACCCAGTTCTAATCAAGAAAGTAGATTCTGCGGTTAGAATATGAAATTCATGTAACCCCTCCTCGGCCTTGGCTGTATTGATATATTTACGCCAACGTATCGGTAATAAATTCCGAGAATTAGCCATAAATAAACCGAAAAAGAAAATAATTATCAATGCTGATAAGTGAAATTTCTTGGCTATTACATAGGCTAAAATCAACAACGAAAGAATCAAAAAGAACTTAACATTATGAGATATTTTTGCAATTAACTCTATGAGAATATAAGTTACAACCAGTGAAATAATAATCACTAAAACAATCTCAAAAATCAGAGACATAAAAGAACCTGCCGTAACCAGCTTAGGAACTTCTAAAGCTAAACCTGTAGAGTCATTAACTAAATGACTTTTCAAGAAGTAGAATAAAACAATTCCTAGTATATCCGAAAAAGTGGATTCATAGACGACGAATTCCTTGTCCTTTGTAATTAAACCTGCTGCACTGGGTATGGCCACAGAACTACTAATGATAGCCAATGGGGTTGCATCCAACAAGCTTTCTAAGAATGGTATTCCCATCCATTCATGGAACATAAAGGCCAATCCAAAGGCAGTGAGCAGTAGCGTAATAAGTGCGGAGAGAAATCCCCGAATTATTAACCCCCTTTTTTTCTTATTGATTTCTAATTCCAAAGCCCCTTCCAGAACTATAAGAATTAATCCTATGGTTCCAAAAGTGGGAATGATTCTATCTAAATATGGAATATGATAATTTGTAGCATCCGCCAACCAACGTAACCCAATACCTGTGGCTATTAATAAGATGACTGACGGAAACTGCGTTCTACGAGCAAAAGCATCAAATAAATAGGAGAATATAATCAGGACCGAAATCCCCGCCATTATATAGGCAACATCCATTTATTTATTTTTTATTCGTCGCTAATTCAGCAATTTTAACGATTACTTGCGTTGCTTTTGCCATAGATTCTAGTGTTACATACTCGTATCTACTGTGAAAGTTTTGTCCCCCAGCAAAAATGTTTGGACATGGTAAACCCTTATATGATAATTGCGCTCCATCTGTACCTCCTCTAATGGGCTTGATATCTGGCTTAATGTCCAATGATTCCATAGCACG
>CAZKJO010000008.1:39546-49780 GCA_964553105.1 uncultured Weeksellaceae bacterium
CCTTGTCGACCATCTGTTTTCTCTGGAACTTCATCTTTAGGCAAAGCTTCAGCAAACTCACGCGCAATATGCATAGCGTTCACCATTTTACCTTTAGCATATCCCGGATGAACCATTTTACCTTTAAAAGTTATTTTAACACCAGCTGCATTAAAGTTTTCGTACTCCAGCTCTCCTACTGAACTTCCGTCCATAGTATAGGCCCATTCAGCACCAAATTTCTCAACATCAAATAAATGAGCTCCTTTTCCAACCTCTTCATCTGGCGTGAACCCAACTGCTATTCTAGTTCTTGGAATTTCTGGATGTGCTTTTAAATACTCTACAGCAGTTACGATTTCAGCAATACCTGCCTTGTCATCTGCTCCCAATAAAGTTGTTCCATCTGTAGTAATTACAGTTTCACCCTTATATCTAGCTAATTCTGGTGAATCTTTAACTGAAAGAACAATATCCTTATCAGGATTTAATAGAATGTCTCCACCGTCATAATTTTCGTGGATTTGTGGTTTCACATCCTTACCCGTGAAATCAGGAGATGTATCGAAGTGAGAAATAAAACCAATCGTAGGCAATGTACCTTCTTGATTAGATGGCAAATATCCCATTACATAAGCATGATCATCTATAGAAACATCTTCTAAGCCTATTTCCTCTAATTCTTTTTTTAAGTATCTCGCTAAATCCCACTGTTGTGGCGTGCTTGGGATTTTTTCTACATCTGCTTTACTCTCTGTATATGTCTTTGCATAGTGTAAAAAACGATTTAATAACTTATCTTTCCACTCCTTTTCCATGACGTTAATTTAATTTTTTTCAAAAGTAATAATATTAAAATTCTTTATCTTAGACAAGTTTAAATTTAATGATGATTTCTATAACCGAATGCCCAAGAGATGCCATGCAAGGTATCAAAACTTTTATTCCTACAGAGCGAAAAATCAAATATATTCAGTCTCTCGTTGATGTAAATTTTAACACATTAGACTGCGGTAGCTTTGTATCGCCGAAAGCCATTCCTCAAATGGCAGATACACAAGAAGTTATTTCTAGTCTTGATTTAAGCAAGAGTTCAACCAAACTTTCTGTTATTGTAGCCAATCGGCGTGGTGCAGAATTAGCTTGCGATGTTGAAAACGTTCATTATTTAGGATTTCCTTTTTCAGTATCAGAAAAATTTCAACAATATAACACCAACGCTAGTAGAGAAGAAGGTATAGAGCGAGTTAAAAAGATTTTAAAAGTCATAGACGGAACTGATAAAAAACCATTGATTTATATTTCTATGGGTTTTGGTAATCCATATGGCGAAGAATGGTCGACAGAAATGGTTGAGAATTATGTGCAACAGTTTATTGATATGGGCATAGAGCACATCAAGCTTTCTGATACCATTGGTGCCGCTAAAGAAGAAGATATCGCCGCTCTTTTTAGCCATTTAATCCCAAAATACCCGGGTATTGAAATAGGTGCTCATTTTCATACGGAATACGATTCTTGGTTTCCAAAAGTGAATACAGCTTACGAAAATGGTTGTAGACAATTTGATGGAGCTATTCAAGGATATGGAGGTTGCCCGATGTCTAAAAGTGATATGGTTGGAAATATGCCTACAGAGAAATTAATTTCTTTCATAAATCAAAAAAATCTTAAAACAGAATTGGATTTATTGGCCTTCGAAAGTGCATTTAATAAAGCCTTAACACTGTTTAATATTTAAAGCATTGGTTTTCTCTAAGGCGCATTATACTTTTGCTAAACACACCCAAATTCTATGAAATCTTATCTCTTTAGCAGTTTGCTATTAACTTGTATATTTAGTTTAGGTCAAGATTCATTTATTGTTGTAAATGAAGATACTATCTCTACGGAAAAATTCAAAATCACCTACCAAAATAACATAGAAATGGAAGGTATTGATAAGGCTGTTGATACCTATATTAATTTTAAACTTCTTCAACAAGAAGCCGAAAAAACTAAAGTAGATACCACAGCAGCTTTTGCTAGAATTTATGCTCAATCTATACAAGCCGAGCGTGATAAGTTTTTGTATAATGAGGAGATTAAAAACAAGTTGGTAAATGAAATTTGGACCAACTTACAAACCGATCGTAAAGTAGAAATTTTCGCTTTAGGAGTTGCAAATCCTTTTGATCTTGAAGCTAAAAAGGAACGATCACTATTAGCTAGAGATTTGCATCAACAAGTTTGCAAAAATCAACCCGCCACTCAACGTGTTATGGAATTTAGAAAAACTCTGCCTGAAAACAAGGTTTGGTTAAGACCTATGAAATCATCAGCAGAGATTGAAAGAGTGGTTTATAAAACACCTGTTGGAGCATGTTCTGATATTCAAAACTCAGAAAATGGATTTTTCTTTGTTAAGGTTTTAGAAGAAAGACCCTCCACTGGAATTATAGGCTTAGATTTTATTTTTAATCCAGATAAAACTAAACTTCAACAAGCATATGAAGAATTAAAAAATGATGCTAAATGGGAAGATGTTGTTAGTAAATACAATATCAGCAGGGCAAATTCAGGCTATGTCAATAAGCCAAGATGGGATGTCGATATTCCTTCTGAATTTTTAAATCAAATTAAAAATTTAGAGGAAGGAGATGTTACAAAGCCATTCGAAGCCAAAGATGGATTCTACATCATAAAGTTTTATAAGCAAGAAAAATTTAATAATAAAGAAATTTGGAAAGACTGGATTCTGAATAAAATTCCGCAATCTAGCTACTCTATGGACTATGTTCAATTTGTAGAAAATCATGCGAATAATGTGGTTGAAATTTCAGAAGATCAAACTGCAATCAATGAATTGGTCAAAGCTCTTGACAAAAACTTTTTCTCCAATGAGAAAGAGATCGAATTTACAGAAAATAAGATGATTTGGTCTACAAATGAAATGAGTTTCAACCAACAAGATTTATTGAGAGAAATTAATTTATCTAAGCAATTCTTGGGTAAGAATACCAACTTAGATGAATTTTTAGCTTATAGTTTACCTAAATATAAAACTCAGTTTAAGCTAAATAATTATGTAACACATTTAGAAAAATATGAATCTGATTTCGCGGAGGCCTCAGATTTATTAAAACAAGCTATCAAAGTAAATCATTTGATTGAGTACGAAATTTATGATAAAGCAGTACACGATAGCGTTGGACTTCAGCAATATTTAAATGATCATATTGAAGATTATACCTGGCCTACGCGTTATGCCTTAGAAATCTATAGATACAGAAATCCAGAAGATGCAAAGGTTTTAAACAAGATGTTAAAAAGAAAAAAATCTAGCGAAGAGATATTGACATATTTTGAAGATAAAAAAGATGAGAAAGGTGCTTTGGCTGTAGTCTTAACTCGTGGTAACTTTGCCATTGATGGTGCCGATACACCAAAGGGCTTTAACCCCAAAAAGAAAATACAATCTTTGACTTATAGAAATGGACCATCTATTGTAAGGCTAATGTCTAAATTAGAAAGCCGCCCAAAGACCATAGAAGAAGCTTCTAGACAATTAAAAGAAGCATATAAAGCACATTATTACGAAGAAACCTTGAAAAACTTGAAGGAGAACGCAACTATCAGCCTACCTTCAACGTTATAGACTTAGCATGAGGAAATTAATTTTTATATTTATTTTATTAAACACTTTATCCTGCCAAGAAGATAATCCCAAAAATTGGGTAGCCAAATACAAGGATCACATCTTAACATCCACTGATATTCAAGCTGTAATACCCAAAGGCTTATCAGAGGATGATAGCTTACAATTTGTGAATCAGCATATCGAGAAATGGGTTAAGGATCGGATTTTAATGTCTGAGGTAGATGATTTTTTAACGGAAGAAGAAATCAATCGTATCGAAGTACAGGTGGCTTCTTATAGAGAGGATTTAACAGAAAGCATGATTGAGGATAAATTAATGCTTGGTTTTTCTGACGAGGTTTCTGAAAAAGAATTGACATCCTATTACGAGCAATTTCCAGATACTTTTGTCTTAAAAGAAAATATTATCTCCTATCGCTTAATGGAGGTTCCACAAGATTCTGCTAATAAATTCAAAAAATTGCTTAGAAACGGTGATTTAGAGGATTTAGAATTGAGACTTAAAGCTAATAATTATTATTATGATTTCACAGAAAATAATTGGGTTGAACTAGATAAGCTATTAGCCACGGATATTTTACCAGAAAAAATCAAAAAACAGAACTTATTGGATGAAAATCAAATCTTTACATCCACAGATAATAATAAATCATTTATTATACAAATAGATGAAATAGGCAAAAAAGGAAATGCCGCACCCTATACCTTTATAAAACCCACCATCAAAAGTGTGGTACTTAACAAAAGAAAGTTAAATTTGCTGTCTGAAAAAAAGCACAAGTTGTACGAAAAAGCATTAGAAAACCATGAAATTAAGAAAAAATAATATTTTATATAGTCTATTCACCCTATTACCCATACTAGGTTATGCCCAAGATAAAAAAATCGATGGCGTAGCTGCAGTGATAGGCAATGAAGTTGTTTTAGAGTCTGATATTCAACGAGATTATATGTTGGCGCAACAGCAAGGCGCAGAAGTTCCTGACCAATGTTCCTTTGTAAGTAATATTTTAGTTCAAAAAATGGTTCTAACACATGCGAAACAAGATACCTTAGTGTCTGTATCAACTGAAAGAACCAAGGCGAGAGCTCTTTCAATTCTAGAAGACTTCAAAAGCAGAGGTTCAGAAGAAGAAATTCTAGCAGTTTATGGCGTAAGGACTATGGCAGAACTTCAGAATGAATTAGAAATTATCGTTAATGAAAACCAGCTAATTCAAGCCAAGAGAGAATTGATTGAAGATAATACGGATGCTTCACCAGAAGACGTAAAAAACTTCTTTAATCAATACAAAGACGAGTTGCCAAAAATCAACGAAGAAGTAGAATTATCTCATATAGTAATGTATCCTGTAATTACACCGGAGCATAAACAAGAAATCATAGACCAGTTAAATGGTATTAAAAAAGAAATTCAAGAAGGTGCAAGTTTTAGTACCAAAGCCATATTATATTCAGAAGATCCAGGTTCTAGCAACAATGGAGGTTTATACCAAAATATAAGACGTGGTACTTTTGTTCCAGAATTTGATGCCGTAGCATTTAACTTAGAAGAAGGTGAGATTTCAGATCCAGTTGAGTCTAAATTCGGATTTCATTTGATTCAATTAGATAAAAGATTGGGACAAGCGATTGATGTTCGCCATATTTTAATAGTTCCTAAACCAACTGACGAGGAAATGCGAGTGGCACATAATTTAATGGATTCAATTAAAACTCAAATTTCAGAAGGTAAGATGACCTTTAAAGAAGCTGCTTTAAAATATTCAGAAGATAAATACACGAGATATAACGGGGGTAAATTAACCAATCCGCAATCAGGTGAAAACCGTTTTGAGCGTAGTAAACTTCCAATGAAACAAGTTTATGCTATCGCTGGTTTAGAAAGTGGACAAATGGCAGAACCTTTTGAAACTGAATTCGAAAACAGAAAGGCATTAGAATTATTAAAATTAGATTTAGTAGTTCCTGCTCACAAAATTTCATTAGAAACCGACTATACGCGTGTTCAAAATATGGCTGTTCAACAAAAACAACAAGAAAAATTATTTGATTGGATAGAAGATCAATTAGCTGATACATTCATTAAAATTCATGATGATTATCAACATTGTGAATTCGAATTTAATTGGTTGAAAAAATAAATTCAATCCTAAGAAAACATAAAATCCCAACCTTATCAGATGTTGGGATTTTTTTTATGGTTAATTTTTACCTTTAATTTAATATATGAAACAAGATAAAACTTAAAGCGCTTAAGCCTTCTATCCAAAAAGAAGTGAAGCATTTATTTTTAATTTTAACAGAACTCAGTAGAAAAATTAAGGCCAGAAATAAAGTAATTATAAATGGCAGTCGATGTAGATCAATTTTAAAAGAAAAATAATTCAAGAATAAAATTAAACTTAAAAACATAAAGATCACACCTAGTTTTATACTTCCAACTACACCAAATTGTTGTGGTAAGGTTTTAATTGTTTTTTCATCCTGTTCTAAATCTCTAATATCAAAAGGAATGGTGATAGCCACCACAAAAAAATACAAGCTTAAAATTAAATTTAGCAAATTAAAATTTAGATTTTCTACATCATTAAAGACTGGTAAAACAGCTGTCATGGACCATACCAAAGCAATCGAAATCATCTTGAGATGAGGTAGATTTCTTAGCGTTTTTTTATTAAAGGCATAAGAATAGTAAATACTTATAAAAGCCAATACTGCCAAAACTAGAATCACTTGAAACTTAAGGTATAAAAATCCCAATACCAAGCTTATTAAACCTGAAAAGATCATAATGAACAATCTCCATTTTTCTTTATCACTAACCCAATGAGATAAATTATAAGCAAAGAGTGTCGCAAAAAAAGATAGGTAGATTAATATATCACACTCCCAAGCGTTGATTAGCTGTATATACTTGCAAAACAGGGCAAAACATAAAGCCACCCATGCCTGAGAAGAAATAATTGCATGATAAATATTAGGTAGCAATTTTCGCAAAAGGTATTATTTGAGTGTAAAATTACGTAATTTTAGCTCTTCAACATTTAATAAATTCAATTAATGAATACCAACGATTTTTCACTTCGCCACATTGGAGTTCATGGGGACGATAAAAAACAAATGCTTAATGACCTAGGGGTAGAAAGCCTCGAGCAATTAATGCAGGAAACATTACCGGATTCTATTATCGTAGATAAAGAATTGAATCTACCAGAGCCCTTTAGCGAATTGGAGCTTGAAAGACACATGAAGCGTCTTGGTCTTAAAAATAAAACCTTCAAGTCTTATATTGGTTTAGGATATTACAATACCATTCTACCGCCAGTAATTCAAAGAAATATTTTAGAAAGCCCAGGTTGGTACACGGCTTATACTCCATACCAAGCAGAAATTGCACAAGGTAGATTGGAAGCATTGTTAAACTTCCAGACTATGGTTTCGGACCTAACTGCCTTACCAATTGCTAATGCATCTCTTTTAGACGAGTCTACAGCTGCTGCTGAAGCTATGCACATGTTCTATGAGTCTCGATCTAGAGACAAAAAGAAAGCCAACGCAAATCAATTTTTTGTTTCAGAAGAAATTTTCCCGCAAACTTTAGCCGTTTTAAAAACTAAGGCAGATGGGTTAAACATTGAATTAATTATAGGAGATCACAGAGAGTTTAGTTTTACAGACAAAACTTTTGGTGCGATTTTACAATACCCAGCTAAATACGGAGAAGTTTATGATTACACAGACTTCTGTGAGGCTGCACACGATTCAGGTTCAAAAGTAGCCGTTGCTGCAGATATTTTATCTTTAACCCTTCTTAAAGCTCCAGGAGAATTTGGTGCTGATGCGGCAATTGGTAGCACGCAGAGATTCGGAATTCCAATGGGATTCGGTGGTCCACATGCTGCTTATTTAGCATGTACAGAAGATTTCAAAAGACAAATCCCAGGTAGAATTATTGGTGTTTCTCAAGATTCTCATGGTAACATGGCTTTGAGAATGGCGTTACAAACGCGAGAGCAACATATTAAGCGAGAAAGAGCTACTTCTAATATTTGTACAGCACAAGTATTATTAGCAGTTATGGCGGGAATGTATGCTACTTACCATGGTCCAAAAGGATTGAAGTTCATTGCTGAGTCTATCCACCAAAAAGCTTCTTTATTAGAAAAAACTTTAAAAGATCTTGGATTTACTTTAAACAACAAGCATTTCTTCGATACCCTTAGTATTTCCACAGAAGATCTTGAAGTTGAGAGATTAAAAGAGATTGCAGAGCTACACGAAATTAACTTGAACTTCCACGATCCTAAACAAGTAAGTATTGCATTAGACGATTTAGATGCTGCTACGAACGAAGGATTTAATGATTTAATTCAAGTTTTCTCTAAATACAAAGGCGTAGAAGCACAAAACTTAGTTTACACCAGCAGCGAAGTAAGAATTCCTGATTCAGTTCAGAGAACTTCTGATTATTTAACGCATGAAGTATTTAACTCATACCACACAGAAACTGAGTTAATGCGCTACATCAAAAAGTTAGAAAGAAAAGATTTAGCATTAAATCATTCTATGATTCCTTTAGGAAGTTGTACTATGAAATTGAATGCTGCCGTTGAGTTATTACCATTAAGTTGGATTGAATTTGGTGGTGTACATCCATTTGCACCACAAGAGCAAACCAATGGTTACAGACAGATGATCAAGAATTTAGAAGATTATTTATCTGAAATCACAGGTTTTGCCGCTACTTCATTACAACCTAATTCTGGTGCTCAAGGTGAATACGCAGGTTTAATGACCATCCGCGGATATTTGATCGATAAAGGCCAAACTCAAAGAAATATTGTTGTAATTCCTGAGTCAGCTCACGGAACCAACCCTGCATCTGCTGTTTTAGCAGGTATGAAAGTAGTAGTGGTTAAAAACGCTGAAAATGGTGAATTCGATATGGCTGACCTTAAGGCTAAAGTTGAAAAACACAGTAATGAGTTAGCTGCATTGATGGTAACTTATCCTTCTACTTATGGAATGTTCGATCAAAATATTAAAGAAGTAACTGCTTTAATTCACGAGCACGGCGGACAAGTATATATGGATGGAGCAAATATGAATGCTCAGGTTGGATTAACGAATCCATTCTATATCGGAGCAGATGTTTGTCACTTGAATTTACATAAAACATTTGCGATTCCACACGGAGGTGGAGGTCCTGGTGTGGGGCCTATTTGTGTTGCTGAACATTTAAAACCATTCTTACCAACTAATCCATTAGTAGAAACTGGTGGCGAAAAAGCTTTAGATGCAATTTCGGCAGCTCCATTTGGATCGGCTTTAATTCACTCAATTTCTTATGGTTACATCCGCTTATTAGGAAACAAAGGTTTAACTTTAAGTACGCAGTCAGCAATCTTAAACGCGAATTATCTAAAAACTAAATTACAAGAGCACTACCCTATTTTATTCCAAAATGATAAAGGAAGAGTAGCCCACGAAATGATTTTAGATTGTCGTCCGTTTAAAAAAGTTGGAATCGAGGTATCTGACATCGCTAAGCGTCTAATGGACTATGGTTTCCACGCGCCAACTGTATCATTCCCAGTTGCTGGAACATTGATGGTAGAGCCAACAGAAAGTGAGTCTAAAGGTGAATTAGATAGATTTATTGAGGCTATGATATCTATTAAACAAGAAATCGACGAAGTGGCTAATGGCAACTATCCAGTGGATAATAACGTATTGGTTAACTCACCACACACGCAGGAATTATTAACAGCTGATGAATGGGATAAACCATATACTAGACAAAAAGCTGCGTTCCCACTTGATTGGGTGAGATCTAATAAATTTTGGGCGAGCGTTGGACGCGTTGACGATGCTTATGGTGATAGAAACTTAATGTGTACTTGTCCTCCATTGGAAGAGTATGTATAATTAATCAAATTTGTTAAAAACAAAAGCGAGTATTTCTTAATTGAAATACTCGCTTTTTTATTCAAACATCAAACTAAGTTAATGAGATCTGATTGAGAATTATTCTCCTTTAATTTCAAAAACTTGCTCGATTACTTCTTTTAATTGAGGTTTAGGTAAAGCACCTTGAACAACTTGTGGTTCTCTACCATCTGTATTCATAAACATAATGGTAGGAATACTTCTAATTCCAAACATAGCAGCAAGTTCTTGTTCTTTTTCTGTATCCACTTTATAAAAGTCTATTTCTCCTTCATATTCTTTACTTAATTCTTCAAAAATAGGAGCTAAAGTTTTACAGGGCCCACACCAGTCAGCATAGAAATCTAAGATTGCTGGTCTATTACCTGCGAACTTCCATTCTTTATTGGTTTCAAAGTTGAATACTTTCTCTTTGAAACTTTCTTTATTTAATAATTCAGCCATAATTTAATTTTGAAGTATTTAGGGCAATAGTAATGCCATAACCCTGAAAGAGACACTTGGGTTACAAAGCACTCATTATAGTGGTAAATAAATAACTTTCTTGGTCTCAAAGAAGTCTTCTTCAAAGAATTTAGAGATTGGATATTCTATATGCTGAGGAAAATCTGCCAATTCTTCAGTTAGATCTCCACCCTTTAGATAAAGGATTCCATTCGGTAA
>CAZKJO010000008.1:49880-54636 GCA_964553105.1 uncultured Weeksellaceae bacterium
CACCCACACCATCAATTTCTATCCACTTGTCTTGTGAACGATAATGTTGTGAAACTTCGTCAGTTTTTTTATAATACTCTTTGATTCGGTTTCTAATTATTTCCTCGCTAGCATCATCTACTCTACCACTAGTTTTACCACGCTCTAGAATGCGTTCCACCAAGATTTCATCTTCTACCATTAAAGAAAGACATATATCTACTTCTCTATCCAAAACCTCTTTTAACAAACCATCTAAAGCTTCTGCCTGTGCTGTTGTGCGAGGGTAACCATCAAAAATAAGTCCTTTGGCATCTTTATTTTTGATTACTTCTTCTTTCAACATTTGGGTCGTCACTTCGTCCGGCACCAAATGTCCTTTGTCTATGTAAGTTTTTGCTAATTGACCTAATTCAGTTTCATTTTTAATGTTGAATCTGAACATATCACCTGTAGACAATTGAACCCAGTCATATTTATCAACCAAGTTTTGGGCTTGCGTACCTTTACCACTACCTGGAGGTCCGAAAAGAACTATATTTTTCATGTAAATTTAATTGTGAGAAAATTTCAAGCGCTCAAAATACGCAGAAAGTTTTATTTATTTTTGATTTATAAGTCTGAATCTCCTTTAATCTGATAAATATCAGGCAAATTCCTTCCTAATCCATCATAGTCTAAACCATATCCAACAACAAATTTATCTGGAATAGACATAGCAATATAATCAATGTTTAAGTCCTTTTTGTAGGCATCGGGCTTATATAATAAAGTAGCAATCTTAAGGCTCTTTACTGGTTTTTTTGAAATCGTATTATATAAAGCTTCTAAAGTATTTCCTGTGTCCACTATATCTTCCATAATCACCACATGTCGATTGGTAATATCCATAGGAATATCCATTAACTGACGTACCTTTCCTGTTGACTCCTTTCCATCATAAGATTTCATTTGAAGAAAGGATATTTCACAATCACCTTTATAATGTTTTAAGAAATCACTCATAAACATTACAACACCGTTCAAAACTCCGACAAAAATTGGGATTTCACCTTTATATTCTTGGTGAATGGTATTCGCCATCATCTTGATACCATGCTCCAGTTCTTCGAAAGTAATATAAGGTATAAAAGAATCCCCGTGGATTTTGATTTCGTCCATGTTTTTAAATTTAGGTGTGAAAAATACGGCTTTTTATTAAATATATTTTAATTCTTCAAGCTTAAGTTCTCAATAAATATTTGCCTTTATTAAATAAGATAGCAAATAGCTGGGAGATATATTTCAACCAACGACAAAAATAAGTTGAAAATTAATTTTTTAAAGCATGATTTACCAAAAAAATCATAATGTTTAGCCAAAATTTCGCATGTTTATTCAATTATTTTGAATTACATGCTTGATTCTATTTTCTTTGTCGTATGTTTGCACCCGTTTTACAGAAAGAAGCAGTTTGCAGTTTTTTTATCTCAATGATTTAAATTTTGTGATTAGAAGTTAGAAATGAACTTCGTGGCAACTTTCTGCCAATTACAAAAAATATAAATTATGAGTCAAAGAGACAATGGAAGAAGAGATTCTTCCCAAAGAAGCGGACGTCCAAGTTTTTCTAAAAATTTCGGAGCCAAAAATTCAAGTAGATCAGGCGGAAGACCTAGCGGAGGCGGAGGTCGTCGTAGAGGACCAGGGGGTGGACGCTCTAGAGGTCGCAAATTCAAAAGACTTAACTTACCACCAGAAAGCTTTATGCACACAGGAGTAGCTTTGAAAGAAGTGAAATATGATGCGCCAAGACCTTATAGTGAGTTTCCTTTACATGAAGATTTAGCTAAAAACATTCAAAACTTAGGTTGGGAAAATCCAACGGAGATTCAAGATAAAACTTTTGAAGCTATTACAGAATTACGTGATGTATTAGGTATTGCCAATACAGGAACGGGTAAAACTGGAGCGTTTTTGATTCCTTTAGTGAACGCAATGTTACAAGCAGAAGATGATTTCTCTGCATTGGTAATGGTTCCTACAAGAGAATTAGCTGAACAAGTAGAAAACGAGTTTAGACAATTAGCTAAAGGATTAAAATTATACGCTGCTTGCTTTATTGGAGGTACAAGCGTTGATAGAGACATTAGAAAACTACAGAAACCTTTCCATTTTGTAATTGGTACACCAGGTAGATTAGTCGATCTTAACAAAAGAAAAGCTTTAAACTTTGAACATTTCTCAGTTTTAATCTTAGATGAATTTGACCGCATGTTAGACATGGGATTCAGCCAAGATGTAAATTTTGTAACAAACCAAATGGAATCTAGAGATCAAACTTTATTGTTCTCTGCAACTTTAGATAAAAAGCAGCATGGTTTAATTGATGCGATCTTAACTGATCCTATCAAAATTCAAATTACTGACGGAACCAAAACTGCTGAACATATCGATCAAGATGTTGTATTTGCTCATCACAAGGACAAATTTGATGTTTTGTTGAAAATGTTGAAAGAAGAAGATTTTGATAAAGTTTTAGTTTTTGCTGAGACCAAACGTCGTGTAGCTGGATTAACAGAACAATTGAAAAAGTCTAGATTTAAAGTAGATGAAATTCATGGTGATAAATCACAGAATTACAGAAAACATGCTTTGCGTGATTTTAAAAGAGGTAAAACTCAAATTTTAGTTGCGACTGACGTTGCAGCACGTGGATTAGACATTTCTGATGTTACGCACGTAATTAACTACGAAGTACCACAAGATTACGAAACTTATATCCACCGTATCGGTAGAACTGGTAGAGCTGGTAAAAAAGGTAAAGCATTTACCTTTATGGATAAACAATCATAAATTAAGAACTCTCGAATAGAGAGAAATTAAAGATAATCTAAACGGTTTAGTTTGATGAGATTCGATAAGAATTGATTTATACTAAACCGTTTTTTTATGATTAAAACTGAAAATTCTAAATATTCTTCTGCAATTAGAACAGGTTTAAAACAAAAAAGCTGTGATACCAATTAAAAAATCACAGCTTTTAAATTTTTATAAAGTCTGTTTAATAACTCGAAACAGTGTCATCTCCTCTTGGGTCAGCTCCACCTTCTAATCCACCTCTTTCGTTTCTATAAATAGCATCCATTTTCCCTAGAATTACATTATCTCTTTCAGCTATAGTATAGCCCATCTTTTTCAATTCTGTAACAATCTCTTCTGAAAACCCATTTGGTTCCATCATGATCTCGTCTGGCAACCACTGATGATGGAATCTAGGCGCAGCAACCGCTTCCTCAATCGGCATATCAAAAATGGTTTTATTTAAAATAGTTTGCAACACCGTTGTAATAATCGTTGATCCTCCTGGTGTGCCTAAAACTAAATATAATTCATCAGCTTTTGTAACGATGGTTGGCGTCATTGAACTTAGCATACGCTTCTCTGGCTCAATTTTATTTGCTTCACCACCAACTAATCCAAACATATTCGGAAAGCCAGGTTTTGCACTAAAATCATCCATTTCATTATTAAAGAAAAACCCAAGATCGTTGCTATATAGTTTACTACCATATGCACCATTTATTGTAGTTGTAACCGCAATTGCATTCCCTTCTTCATCCACAATCGAATAATGCGTGGTTTCGTCACTTTCAGACCATGTTATGTTTCCGTGGGTAATATCTGCAGAAGAAGTTGCTTTGGTTGGAAAGTAAAGCTTCATTCGTTCCATCAAATAATCCTCGCTCATCATTTGATCAATTGGAACTTTCACATAATCTGGATCACCTAGATGATGTGCTCTATCCGCATAAGCTCTACGTTCGATTTCTGTGATTAATTGTACATACGCTGTACTATTGTGCTTCATACTGTCGATAGGATAATGCTCTAAAGTTTTCAAAATTTGCCCTAAAACAATTCCTCCACTGCTCGGTGGTCCCATGGTATATACTTTAAAATCTTTAAATGTAAAATCAATCGGCTTTCTCCAAACTGGTTTATAAGATTTCATATCCTCCATTGTAATGATTCCACCATTATCTTGAATGAAATCTACCATTCTCTGAGCAATAGCTCCTTCGTAGAAATCTCTACCATTGGTCCTTTGGATAGCTCTTAAGGTTTCTGCTAATTGAGGTTGTTTAATGGTATCTCCAGCTTTCCAAACCTTATCAAATAAGATTTTTTCTTTGTTCACTTGCGTAAACAAAGCTCGAGAAGCATTCAGCATTCCGGCTTGTTTTTCTGTCACGACAAAACCATTCAAAGCTAAATCAATAGCAGGTTGCACTACATCACCCCAGCGTAAATTCCCAAATTCTTTATGCGCTTCATACATTCCCGCCACGGTTCCCGGAATCCCAACGGCCAAAGCACCTTCTGTACTTAAACCTGGAATCAATTCACCATTTTCGTCTTGATACATTTTTTCATTAGCCGCTTTAGGCGCTTTTTCACGATAATCTAAACTACCAACTTCGCCGTTATTTAATCTATACACCATAAATCCACCACCACCAACATTTCCAGCAAATGGAAAACACACAGCTAATGCCATATCGGTAGCAACCATTGCATCAAAGGCATTTCCGCCTTTTCTCATGATTTCTATTCCAATATCAGAAGCCTCTTTACGCGCTGAAACTACCATCGCTTTTTTCTCATCGCTTAGAACTTCAGTGGAAATATTACTCGTTTTAACCTCTTGTTTACAAGCTAAAAAGGAGAACATGAATAAAATCAAAAATGAAACTCTCATAAATCAATGTTATTTAAACCTTAAAAATACAAATTT
>CAZKJO010000009.1:0-49977 GCA_964553105.1 uncultured Weeksellaceae bacterium
AAAACAGGAATGCCAAGGTCATAAATTTCCTTTGGAACAGTGAAAGCATCTTCAGCAAAAACAGAAGAGGGTCCCCCAGAAAGTATGATACCAGCAGGTTGGAGTGATTTAATTTCTTCGATGGAGGCTGTACACGGAATAACCTCGGCATAAACTTGTATATCACGAACTCGGCGTGCTATGAGTTGGTTGTATTGAGACCCAAAGTCAAGAACAATAATGCTATTTTTCATGGAAGCGAATTTAATAAAAAACCATGGCTTTTGGCCATGGTTCGATATGTTGTTTTTTTAATTATTTTTATAAAATTAATTCTTTTTAAAGAAGCTATCTACAAACTCAGCTTTGTTGAACACCTGTAGGTCATCCATTCCTTCTCCGACACCAATATATTTAACCGGAATTTGGAACTGGTCTGATATTCCTATAACCACACCACCTTTTGCAGTACCATCTAGCTTGGTAATGGCTAAAGATGAAACTTCTGTTGCTTGTGTGAATTGTTTAGCTTGTTCGAATGCATTTTGTCCTGTAGAGCCATCTAGTACGAGCATAACTTCGTGTGGAGCATTAGGTATCACCTTTTGCATAACACGCTTGATTTTGGATAACTCGTTCATTAAGTTGACTTTGTTATGTAATCTACCTGCTGTATCAAGTAGAACTACGTCTGCGCCTTGTGCTTTAGCAGATTGTACTGTGTCGTAGGCTACAGAAGCAGGGTCAGAGCCCATAGCTTGTTTTACGATAGGAACTCCAGTGTTATCACTCCAAATCTGTAGTTGATCAACAGCTGCAGCTCTAAAAGTATCTCCAGCACCCAGAACTACTTTTTTACCTTTTGATTTAAGTTGATAAGCAAGTTTACCGATGGTGGTAGTTTTACCTACACCATTCACACCAACCACCATGATAACATAGGGATCGCCATTGGGTAGAGTAGGTATATCTAATCCTTCGAAATTGGTACTTTCGTTTTCGGAAAGTAAGCCCATAATTTCCTCTCGAAGAATTACATCTAACTCACTGCTGTTAACATACTTGTCTCTAGCAACACGCTCTTCGATTCGATTGATGATTTTTATGGTGGTATCTACCCCCACATCCGACGTAATAAGAATTTCTTCTAGTTCATCCAAAACTTCGTCGTCTACCTTGGTTTTACCCACAACGGCACGACTCATTTTATCTAAAAAGGAGCGATTAGATTTCTCTAAACCTTTATCTAAAGTTTCCTTTTTTTCTTTTCCTAAAACTCTTTTAAACCAACTCATTTTCTAATCGAATTACGTATTTCGAATATAAGCTTGATGCAATTCGAACTATTGTTAAATATAAAAGTTAAAAATACAAAAAAGTCGCTACGTATACGCAACGACTTGTATAATATTTTAATTACTGAGTTTCTTACTTTTTGTTTAAAAAGTCGTTAACATCATCAGCATTTAATACTCTCTCTTCAAAAATGTAAGCTCCAGTTTTAGGAGATCTAACCATTCTGATAGCTTTGGTAAGTTTCTTTGAACCTGTCTGTAGTGTTGCAATTGATTTCTTAGCCATGATTTAGATTATTTAATTTCTTTATGAAGTGTGTATTTTTTCAAGATAGGATTGAATTTTTTGATTTCCATTCTATCTGGGGTATTCTTTTTGTTCTTAGTAGTAATGTATCGAGAAGTTCCCGGCATTCCACTTTCTTTATGTTCAGTACATTCTAAAATTACTTGTACTCTATTTCCTTTTTTTGCCATGATACAATACTATTATTTGATTAAACCATTTTTACGTCCACGCTCCATAGCTTCCTCGATACCGATCTTGTTGATGGTTTTTAAACCATTAGCAGATACTTTTAAAGTTACCCACTTCTCTTCTGATGGTACATAGAAACGTTTTTTAAGCAGATTCACTTCGAATCTTCTTTTGCTTTTATTGTTGGCGTGAGAAACTTTGTTTCCTACTTGTGCTTTCTTACCTGTTATTTGACAAACTCGTGACATGATTTTTCGTTTTTAAAACGGAGTGCAAAGTAACAAATTATTTTTGTGTCTTGCAAACCAGATTCGCTATATTTTACAATTCTTACTAAGTTCTTAAAAATTAAAAACTTATAAATTCAGAACTTCCTATGGAAATTCGGCTTTACTTCTTATACTATTATTTGAGAATCAGTTATTAAGGTGGGTATGGCCTTAAAATTGGAAGTCGCAAAGATAATGAATATTTTATATTTCAAATCTATTTTCTAATAATTTTTCACAGTAAAATGACCTCTGTATTTTCTTCCATCTGGTAAAATTAATACATACCAATAGTCCGTTGAGTTAAGAACTCGACCTAAATATTTACCATCCCATTGAACAAAAGTATTGCTTTGCTCTTGGAAAATCATTTTACCATATCGATCATATATCTGAAATGTACTATAAGCTCCTTCGAAAACATCTAAATCATCAACTCTAATATAATCATTGTATCCATCACCATTTGGCGTTATAACATTAGGAATATTTAAGATTAAACCTCGTTTGGGATCACTTACACAACCTTCTGCAATATATCTTACCCAGAAAGTATGTGGACCAACGGGAAGATCGGTAAAGTAGTTTAGTCCTTGCCAATTAATTCCATCCATTGAATATTCAATAGGGAAACTTCCTGTAGCTATAACTGTAATGGTATTTCCTTCTACAATAATAGATTGAATCACGGGATCTTGGTAGGAGCGAACCTCAACTTCAAATGGGGTTTTACATTCAGGGAAATCTACATCAGTAACCCAAAGTGTAAATGTTTCTTCTTCACCAATATCAGTTAAGATAAATTCTGTGGAAACGATTTCGCCTGCACTATTTATCCACTCATAGCTATAATTAGCGGAGGGATCTAATACTTCAGGAACCACATCGGTTGTATATCCAGGACAGAAAAATGCTGTCTCTAATCGCACACGTGGTGTTGGAATAACTTCTAACTCTAAGGTAGTATAAATAGGACAGGTATTCTCTGAACTAATCACAACAATAATCTCCTGATTATTGGCCATTGTATTGATGAATTCACTAGGGTTTTCGATCGGCGCAGCAAAATCATTTACTTGTTGTAAACTCTCGTAATAAGCAAGATTGTATTGACTTGTTGGATAATAATCCTCTACGAAAGTTAAATCAAAATTAGAGTATCCATCATTGTCAACATCACAACTAAATTGATACAATTCGTGCTCGTCGATTTCTGTTAATGGATTAAAAATCATATTAACATAGTTTGTATCAAAACAATTATCTACCAAAGCATTTTCCACTCTAACCCAAATTCTATCTGGAAAAGGTTCTGCTTCATAGATTACACTTGCGTCTAATGCACGCGTGTTTGCAATAGCATCTTCTTGGCTTAGATGGTAGGTGAAAATAAATCCTTCCGTATTACCCTCCATCACTAATCCTCCAAGAATGTTTAAATCTAAATCATAAATTCCATTAATATTGTTGTCACAAACACCAGTACTACTTGCGATAGGTTTAGGAGCGCCCACCGTATGAAGCGTAAGAACTTCAATCGCAGTACAGCCCGTAATATCATTGACAAACTCCACATAAATAGGGTACAATGCTGAATTAGGAGTAAAGATAGGACCTACGTCATTCACACCGTTTTCAAGATCTTCCATAGATTTATAATACTTGATCGTATATAAACCTCGTTCAAAACCAACAAGCTCTGCAGTGATTTGCGGAAGAGCATCGTTAAGATTGAACTCCTCATTTAGGTCAAATTCAAAATCACAAGTATATAAATCAGCAGGTAAGATTTCGAAAGGTTGTGAAAAATTAAAGCTGATTTGAACTTCTGAAATACCACTACAAATTTCATTCTCCTCTACTATTTCCACATAGAAAATAATATCTCCTGTTACCGGATAAAGTTCAGGATTAGCGATAGGTGAACTTAGTTCTTGAGTTAAAGGATTAAAGTTTTCATAGTAATTAAAACTAACCTCTTGAGAACCAGTATAAATTTCGGATTCAAAAGAAGTCAAGTCTAATTCTGTAAGTCCATTTTCATTAGTGTCGCATACTTCTCCAAGAGCGATGTTTAGGTTTTGCGAAGGAATTACAGACGAAAGCTGAAAGTCTACGGGATAGATTTCTACGCATCCATAACTTTCGATTCGAACATACAAGCTAATATTTTCGGTAAAGGTGTAGGTCTGAATTTGATTTTGATCAATATTGGCATCATTCTGATTTAAATAATACTTAACAGTTCCAACTTGGTCCCCTAAAATATAGGTATCATAAATGCTTAAACTATTTTCTTCGCTATCGTCATTGAAAATATCGCAAACGTTGATTGGATTTTCCATAAGTATAGGATGCACCAGTCTAATTCTAATAGCTCTGACTGTATAACAATCCTCACTAATTTGAAAGCGAACATAAAAAGTGGTTAAAACATGATAACCATCTTCGGTAATTGTTTGCAAAGGGTCAATGATGTTTTCTATAATATGACCTTCTGCGTCAGCATTTGTTGCATATAAAGAAATATCAACTCCTTCTAAAGGATCAATAAGCATTTGATCTATATAGTCATTTAAATTGACTGTTATATCCTGCGTTCCATCAAAACAAATGTTTTCAGTTACGTCGACAGCGTCCACGCCATAAAAATTTACCTCAACAGGAACTTCTACCACGGAGTAACATCCATTGGCATTTTGAATTCTTACGTAATAAGGATTCACATTATCAGCAATTTGAGTTTGTCTTCCAGAATTATTATTTGCATTTGCTAAGCTGGTATGTACAGTGAAAGTTTCGCCTGGGAAAATATCCATCACATTTGGTATTTCTGTTTCCCATTCAAAGGGTTCTCTATGGTTGAAATTGACATCACAATCATTAAAAACAATGGTATCCGCAGTTCTATCTGGTGGAGCAGATAAAAATCTAATTCTTATCGGACCTAGGATTTGATTACATTGCTCAGATATTTGTAGATTTACCCATAAGCTGCTGCTAGAAGTCAGGTTAGCTTCTGTAACCTCATTAGCTTGGTTGATGGCATCATTTTCATTTAAATGAATGCTATATCCAACGTAATTAATATTGTTTAAAAGATTATTTATGTAGTTTGTTAAGTTAACATTTGGCTCTACCCCGTCATTATTATTGTCACAGAGTTGAATAGTCATTAGTCCTAATTCTGCTGCGGTAAAACTTATGCTAATCGGTGTAATCGTATAACAATTAGGATTAGAAGCATTAGCAATTAAAACATAAAACACCGTATCTTCAGTTACAGTGAGTGTTGTTATCGGATTAATAAGATTAATTGCATCACTCTCGCTAGCGTAATAGGTAAATATGAAATTATTTACACTATTAAGAGAAATCGTTTCATTAAAATCTGCCAAGGTGATTGTTTCCGACCCGTTGTTATCTTCGTCACAAATATAGATGGAATCATTTTCTACTATTGGAAATTCGGCGGCGTAATTTACATCTATTTGATCTGTTCCAAAAAGTGTATTCCCTTCACAGCTCTGATACTGTACTTCAACAGTATAGCTTGTATTTCGAGTTGGGCAAACACTTATCTGCTCACCATTTCCAACTACTTCTCCGTTGTCATCATACCAAACAATATTAGGTGGAGTATTTCCTGTAGGGAAGAAGCTCCAAGATTCGTTGCTGGCACCCCATTCGCCTGTATTTCTTCCAGGAGGCGATATCCCTTGGGTACCATCTCCATTCATGATTCCTAATAGAGCATTTCCATTTCTACCATTATCACAGTGTTCGGGTTTATCCAAAATATGGACTTCTATTTCATTTGAAAATTCATGTAAAACAACTTGTATGGTGCTAGTCCCTGGGCAACCAAAAACGGCAGCTTCATAAAAGTTTACTACAAATTGTCTACAAGGAGCTGTTCCAATAGTAGAGTAATAAATTTCAGATGAAGTAGAGGTATCAAAAATTAAGTCATGTTGTACAGCAAATATAGCGTTATCAATCAAGGCAGGATTGGGGTTTGTCACGGATATGCCTGATGGAGCATCTGCTCCAGCCTCTTCTAAGTCAAAAGTTAGAATACCATTAGTCCCAATAACAATTTCAGTAAAATTTTGATCATAAAAACAAAATGAAAAGCCTAATGGAATTGCTTCTGAGAATTTATCATCGACTATACCATTATCTGACGGCAAAGTAGGGATGAGAGGTGTACCTTGATTAAATGGAATCTCCGGGTTAAATGCAATAGAAGCGTAATCATAAGATTCGGTGGAGGCTATGTCTGTATAGTCCACTTGCAAGTCTACACAAACCTCTCCATTAAAAGCAAAATCACAATCCACTGTAACCGAGCTGGCCCCAGAAGTTGATGTTGCTTCTACATCAAGACATTGTTGCCCATATAAAGAGGATATGAGTAGGAAGCTGAAGTAAAAAAATATTGTCTTAAGACGCACTTGAGTTTTTCTTGTTTTTATGTTTGGATTTAAACTACAGTTTAATTCAAACTAAATTTTACTGAATTTCGAATTTAATAATTTTTTAACGTTATATAACCTGTTTTTTCTCTTCCGTCTGGTATAATTAGCTTAAACCAATAATTTGTACTCGGCAATACTCTGCCACCATAATGTCCACACCATTTGATAATCGAATTACTTTTTTCTGAGAAAATAACTTTACCATATCTGTCATACATAATCAAGGTAGAATTATCGCTTCCAAATACATGAAGATTATCAAAAGAAATACAATCATTGTATCCATCTCCGTTTGGCGTTATTACATTAAATATTTCTATTAAGATAGTGCTTTTAGATTCGCTAACACACATTCTATTATTATAAATATATCTCACCCAAACCGTGTATAATCCAGGTTCTAAATTATGAAATGTATTACTGTTTTGGAAGTTAATCCCATCTAAAGAATATTCCAAGGCTAAATCTTCAAAACCTGTAGCAACCACTGTAATGGATGATTCGTTTTCAACCACCAAATTAATAATATGTGGCGGATCAATTTCTTGAACCGTAAAGTTCATGATAGGAGACGAACAATTCGTTCTGTTATCAGTAATTCTCACAGCATAAACTCCAACTTGAGTGGCGTCAAGTAGCTCATGTTGATCTGTAATTATTGTTCCATCAGGTAGTGTCCATTCAAAGGAATAATTAGCAACATCTTCACTCGTCGGAATGTCGAGACGTATATCTACTTCGCTATTTGGGCAAATATAATAAATTTCATCTGGGAATAATTCTGGTCCGTTCAACACCGTAATATTTAAGATAACATATATAGGACAATAATCATTGTTGGTGTATTCAATTTTCACATAAACTTGCTCAATTGGAAGCCCTTGGCTGTTCATGTTGGTATAGTTCGTTGGATCTTCAATTACATTATTTCCATAAGGATAAATATCTGTTTCTAAATCGTTTAAACTTTCATAATACAAAAGTCTTAGGTCTCCTAAATTGGCGCCTGTTGCCTGAATAATTTCAGATTCACTCTGAGTTAAATCAATTCCATCTGCAATACCATCATTATAGCTTGGGTTATCGATTTCTCCTGTTTCATCAAAGGTGTCACAAACCGGCGGTAAATCAAATTCTGCGATATTTATATTTAAATCATCTCCAACATTTAATATAACCTCATTAATACCACTACAAATATTCCCACTTTGTAGAGCACTTTCTGGACATTCTCCATTATCCGAATCTACTCGAACATAAACTTTCTCAGGTAGTGTATTGAATTCATAGAAAAAATCAATCGGGTCTACAGCATCTTCTGTAGAAATAATTGGATTTACAGCATTTTCAGCATCTTCATAAGTCCAATAATAACTAAAGAAATAGCCTTCTGTGTTGTTAGGCATCACAATATTATCTAAATCACTAAAGATAATATCTGGCTTGCCATTAATATTTGTATCACATACATCAAATTCTCCTGGAATTGGTACAGGTAGAACTAAGTTTTTTAGGGTTAAGGTATCAACTGAATAACACGTACTTTCTGGAGAATAAAAGCGCACATAAATCTCTTCATTTCCTCGAATAGAAGAATAATTTTGGATATTAAAAATTTCATTAGTTCCATCTAGGGCATCATTATAGAAGTTGTGATAGCTAATCTGCATTTCATCAAAATCATTTCCATTTTGCGCATTGTCAGCTGAGAACATGGATTCAACAGCTTGCGTTAAATCATAGGTAGCATATTGCCCTGGATTTGGTAAACAAGCACAAAGGAAGGCATTTTCTGTTAAAATGGGAGGGATGAAATTTAAGGTAATGGTAAGTCTAACAATTTGATAACATGAACTATCATCAAAGTTAAGCTTAGCATAAATCGTTTTCGTAGCACTTCCGTCGGTTCCAGCAAATAGTACTTGGGTTGGATCATTAATTCTGCTTGATAAAACTAGCGTTGTCTCGTTTAGATTATTATAATATTCAAAACTAGCTTCCCCTTGGTAAATGTCTTCTTCAAAAATAGTGACATCAAATAATTCTTCTCCATCTGCATTATTATCACATACGCCATGAATTTGTTGCTCCGGAAAATCGATAGCTTCTATTTGAGCACCAAATACAAATTGGATTCTATAAACGCCCTCACATGGGTTTACAGGATTATCAAAACAAGAAGTTCCATTAAAATTTAAGTTCGATTTAATACGAACCCATAAATAATTATTACCTGTAAATGTATATTCTGTTATCTGATTTGTTTGATTATTCGCATCATTTTGAGTTTCATAATATTCAATGGTATAAGAATTCGGATTGTCAAATAGTTGAAGATTAAAGATATTAAGATTAGGGACAAAAGTTGAATTTTCATTCTCGTAACAAACATCAACTACTTGCGTATTTGGTTTAGTAGTAACAACTCGAAATCTTATTTTCTTGACAGTATAACAATCATCACCATCAGCAGTACAAGATTCACACAACGTAAATCTTACATAAAATGTTTTATTTCCAACATCTGCTGTAGTAATAGTTTGATTTTCACTAATTTCATTTATACCGGCTTTTGCATCAGCTTCGGTATTATGATAGGAGATATCATATACATCATTTATATCGTTAGAAGTTGTACCATCTTCAAAATATATTTGATTGAACATACCTTCGCCAAAATTACCATCATTATTAAAGTCTGCATTTGCCAAAAAACAACTTAAATCTACAGGAATACTCGTTCCTTCATTCACGCAAAAATTGAATAGAGGTGTATCCGTAGCTTTTACCCCATAAAATCTAATTCTTGCCGTAATTTCTTTGATAGAAAAACATCCATTTTCATCTTCAATTCTTATAAAAAGTTGTGCTTCGCGAGAATTATTTCTTGGGTTGTAAGTAACATCAGATTGATCCATAGTCACCTGTGTTAAAGCATTGGTGCCAGCTATGGCATCTTCTTCCGTTTCATAAACCGTTATAGTATGATTAGGGTCGTTTGTTACTAAACCGTTGTCAGCTAAGAAACTTTGCCAAGTTTGATTATCGTCAAATTCTTCTCTATAATTAAAGTCCTTATCACATAAAACAAGTTCCAAATTACTCGGAATACTTAAGAATTGAGGAACGTCATAAAATCGAATCGTGATAGGTCCAATTCTTGGCGTCCTACAGCCGTTCGCTCCTTGAACTAAAACATCAACCCAAACTTGAGTTCCATCTGTAATATTTAACTGATTGATAGGAGTAGTAGATGTAGATGAGCTATAATAGTTGATATCTCCATTGGGTATATTTCCAAATAAATATTCATCTAGATCAGTTACAGCATGATTGTTTTCAACTCCCTCTAAATTATTACTATCTACATTGTCACATATATATAGTTCCAAGTTATTCGGATCGATTTGCAAGAATCCAAGTACAGAGGAAATCTCCAAGCTAGAAACATCATAACATGTACCGTCATATGCGACTTGTGCATAAATCGTTATCGAGTCACCTGTAAAACTAAAGTTGGTAGGATTTGGAATTGGATTAGTTAAACCCTCATCATAATAGTATGTTATTGTAAAGTTTCCTGCGGGATTTAATGAAACGTAATTATTATAGTCATTTAAGTCTACCGTGTTACTACACATTATAACTTGATCGTCCAGAGCTATAGGATAGAATGGCGAAACCGGGATATCATCATGCAGAATTAAATCTACTATTTCTCCTTGTTGATTTCTGTAGTTAGGGTATCTTACTTCAACTGTATATTGCAAATTAGATAAATCTGCATTCACTGTAATTTGTTCACCTGTACCAATAATATTATTTCCTGGATCATTTGGCGTATAACCACCTTCAATCCATGCAATACTTGGCGTTCTTGCTCCATTGGGAGTAAACTCATAGGCCTCATTTTGAGCCTCCCAGTTTCCGTCAGAATAGTTTCTGCCAGCAGGAGAATAACCAAGTGTACCATATTTATCTTGTATTCCAACCACCGCATTGGTAATAGCACCACATGCCATTACTTTATCTTTAATGAAAATTTGAATCTTGTTGGTTAACTCCTCTAAAACAACTTGAACAGATGTAGTACGGTTATCTGTACAATAGAACACTTCAGCATCTACATAAGTAATAACCATTTTTCTTGCAGGAAACGTCCCAATCATA
This sequence comes from uncultured Weeksellaceae bacterium, assembly GCA_964553105.1. Lineage (GTDB taxonomy): Bacteria > Bacteroidota > Bacteroidia > Flavobacteriales > Weeksellaceae > Profundicola. The sequence goes on from CAZKJO010000009.1 coordinate 10,673, forward strand.
TTGTAATATACAGAAGCTCCTGGTATTCCATCGATTCGTAAATCATAATGTGCTGCGAATATCGAATTTCTAGTTAGGTTGGAGTTTGGTAAGTCAGCTGATGGATATCTTAAATTAATGTCACCACCTTGCAACGGGTCCATTGAAATCACACCATTTTCACCGATAGCTAATTCAGAGGTTGTTTCGTCGAAAAAACTAAACTGAAAAAAGTTAATGGTAGGAGAGAATTTATCAATTCCATTAAAGTCTATCTCCGTTCCAAGATTCGCCACATCATTAAACGCAATTAATGGTGCATACGGAATCGTATTCATTTCATAGCTTTCTGTGGATCTTGTATCTGTATAATCAACCTCAAAAGTAAATTGATCATTAGGGTTGGCTACCTCACAATTAATCTCAGTTTCTGTAGAGCCAGCAATTCTTATTTCAGGGTTCATGGCTTCCTGCATAGGAGCAACGGCGGTAAATAAATTTATATTAAACCCTAAAATAACTAGAGATACGAATAAGGCGAATAAACTGAGACTTTTACGCATTTTTAAACCTTTTTGTCTTTATTAAGTAACTTTGTTGCGAAAGCATAAGCTAGAATAATGCTTGACACAATTAATGCCATTCTTGCCAAAAAATCACCTGCAATACTGTAATTAGTAATTTCGGTGTTCATTTTTAGTGTTCCCGACAGAGCGCCTTGTTTCTCGTAAGCTAAGCTTTCTATAACATCTCCACGTTGATTAATAAATGCAGAAATACCACTATTGGCTGATCGAGCAATGCTTCGTCTATTTTCAATCGCACGAAGTCTGGCATAATCCAAAAATTGTCGATGCCCATCGGTATTGCCCCACCACGAATCATTGGTTGAGATGCTAATTAAATTAGCTCCATTCTTAACAAATTCGCTGGTGAATTCGCCATAAATGGATTCGTAACATATGGTTGGTGCAATCTCTGCTGTATTTTGTTGGTTCACAAAATTGGTTATGTTTTGTGACTTTGTGAGGGAGTAGGTGCTGCCTCCAAAATCAAGCATAAGACTGCCAAGTAAAGGTTTCAAAATTGAGGGATAGGGGAAGTATTCTACGCCAACTACCAATTTAGATTTATGATAGTATGGAATAGAATCGTTTTGGTTTTCTAATTGTATTGCAGAATTATAGCGATTCACCCAAACATCTTCTTTATAAGGAATAGACGTTAGATTAGGCGCTTGGGTTGCGTTGGTGAACTCTATCATGCTCGTGCCTCCAATAAAAACTACTTTCGGGTATTTAGAAATCCACTGATTAAGTTGAATAATATTAGGATCCAATTGAAGGTCGTTCATAACTACATCTTCTCTTCCGGGGAAAGATGTTTCGGGAGTAACAATCAAGTCTATATCTTGCGTCATTACTTTTTCTCCCTCTGTTATGATTTCTTGTAGAATTTCCGCACTAGATTTCTCATATTTTTCTCTATAAGGATCTAACTCAGGCTGAATTACCACAACATTAATTTCTTCTCCTTTTTCTTCGTAATTATAATAGGTTAAATAAGAAATTCCAATCGGAAGTAGTACGACAACTACAAATGCAATAATCAATTTCTTCATTAATTTCTTGTTGCCATGCTCCAAATAAAGCATCACCGCTTTAAATAAAATTAGATTGGCAACCCAAATCCAAAGTGTACCTCCAAAGGTACCGGTTAAATCATACCACTGAATCCATTTGTAGTAAGAAGCAAATCCGTTGCCTAGGTTGAGCCAAGGCCAAGAGAAATCCCAATTTAAGTGGAGTTTTTCAAAAGCCATCCAAAAGGTGGGTAGAAAAGCGAAACCATACCACTCACCGTGTTTTTGTCTTATAAAATGATAAGATATAAACACAATCGCCATGAAAAGTGAGTTAAGAATTACCGGGAAAAAATAGGCAATCATAGCTTGTTGATTTTCCATAGCGGTAGCATCTACCTGTGGTTTAGCAAAATATAACCATCTATAGGCTAAAGCGTTCCAGATGATAAAAGACAGCCAAGACAATAAAAATATCTTTAGGCTCTTCCTTTTAAAAGGTGCATCCGAAAACTGTTTTTCTATTATTAATAATGGAATAAAAGCAATAAACAGTAAGCCTGGAAAACCTAAAGTAGGCCAAGACAAAGCTAGAAATAAACCCGTTATTGTAGCTAATAGTACAGATTTCCACATGGGAGCAAAGATATAAGAATTATGAAAAATTCAAAGTTGAAACTATGACATTTAAACGTTAAAATTATTATTCTTTAAATAAAAAACCACCATATAAAATGGTTAATTCTATATGGTGGTGCTTTTGTTATTAACTTTAAATTATTTAATTAAAATCTTTTCGGATTTGCGATTTATTTGGTCGTCAAGCACCAAGATATAAACATTCTCTTTTGAAATACTCGAAATATCTAATTGACCATTTCCGGCGTCAACCTTTTTAGTCCAAATTAGTTTACCTTGTAAATCATATAAGCTAAACGTAGCCTTTTGGCTAATATTGTATTTTACTCTTATTAGACTATTTTCTACAGGATTATTTAAGACTTGAAAATCAAAATCTGAATTAAACTCAACTTCTTCCATTCCTAATGTTTCCGCTGGTTGGTTACCAAAAATCTTAAACTCACCTGGTAATAAGGTTACTGTTTGGTTAGTGCTTGTTACACTAAAACCGGTATTGTCTAATAAATTATACCACATTCCTGTATTCTCGAAGTTTGGTGTCACCACAGAGGTTGTTGTTTTAAAATTAGCTAAAACAATAACTTTGTTTAAGCTAGAGTTCGGTATCGAATTATCCCAAATGTGAATCTTTGGTAATAAATTTCCTGATTCAACCGTATAGGTATTGGTTTTAAAAACTTCGTTATTGTTTCTTAACGCAATAATTTGAGCCCACATATCATAAACTGCCGTCCTATTAGCATCTGAGTCATAATTCAATGAAAATGCTACAGGTTTTGGTGATAATCGGCAATCATTGCTATAAGTACCGTCCTCACATCTATTGATTCCAAAATCATAGCCTAATTCACCAAATTGCCAAATCATTTTTGGTCCTGGAACTGTGAAAAACACAGCACCAAATGCTTTCTGCCTTTCTAATGCGGTAGTTAAATTTTGCACATTATAGCTCCCACTAGAAGCTCCGTATTCAAGGTTTTTGAACATTAATCTTTCTTCGTCATGGCTTTCTCCATAGCTAAGAGATCTCTTTTCTGTAAAACCTTGATTTATGTGGTTAATTCGATTAAAGTTACTGTTGCTCGAGTGTCCCATGGTGTTCTGGTTAAAAGCATTGTTTAAGTTGTTCCAAGTCATAATACCTTTTCCTTCATCTACACGATAATTAGCCCATTCAGCTTCTTCTGCAGATGTACCTAAATGCTCGAATATCACATAAGAGGTTTCATCAACATCCCATTGATAATCTGCATACATTTTCAAAACATCAACGCGATCTTGCTGATATGAATTTGTACAAGCTTCATCATTTTCAGTACAATTTTGAGTGAACCCTTTGGTTAAATCCCATCTAAATCCATCAATCTTATATTCATTAATCCAATGCTGAATCACTCTTTGAACATAATATCTAGTATATTGCGATTGATGGTTGAAGTCTTCAAAAACATTATAAGAATGTCTTGGACTGGTGTTGAAATAAGGATTATCTGCACGCACAGAACCATAACCATCTCCATTTTCATCCACATTCCAAAGTCTAACCAATGGATTCCTGCCTGTGGCGTGATTTAAAGCAATATCTAATATAACGGCTATACCATTTTGGTGGGCAACATCTACAAATTCTTTAAATTTATCTTGAGTTCCATAGGCTTTGTCTAAGGCATAATGAAAAGAAGGATTATATCCCCAAGATTGATTCCCATCGAATTCCATAATTGGCATTAATTCGATAGCATTTACATTTAAATTTTTTATGTAATCAATTCTATCAATTAAGGATTGAAAGTTTTTCTCTTCAGTAAAATCTCTAATCAAAACCTCATAAACAATTAAATCTTCCATGGCAGGTTTTTCAAAATCTTCAACTTGCCATGAATAAGAAGTTTGGTTGGTTTGAAAAACTGAAACCTCAAAATCTTGTCCGCTTGGGTAGGTTGGTATGTTAGGATAAGTTGAACTTTCTATCCATTGGTCATCATATGGAGATAAAACAATAGGAGAGTAAGGGTCGGCTACCTTAATATTATCATTGGTTCGATATTGGAAAGTATATATTTCACCTGCATTAAGTCCAGTCAATTCTATCCAAAATAACTCATCATTTTCGGTATCTTTATTCATTACATAATCATCATGAATTTGATAATCATTAAAACTTCCAATAACATGAACATAATTTTTACCGGGCGCAATAAGTGCTAAACCAACTTTGGTTGGGTCACTAGGGTGATAGTTGATTCCTGGCTCTATCCAAGAAGGAATAGGAGAGATTTGATCAGTTGGAATAATACTTACACTGAAATTTACTTCTAAAACATTTTCAGCATTATCTGTTGCTTTCAACTTTACATTTCCACTTTCAGATGGTGAAAAAGAATAATTAAATTGGGTAGAAGTAGATGAGGTTTCATATACTATATTATTATTTAAGGATAGCTCAAATGTAGCATCTACCGTGCTGCTTGCTTGAACATTGATCGATTCTCCAGCATTTATTTCAATATTTTCATTGGATTCCGGTTGAATTAAATTAAGTTGAAATAATCCCACTTCAACCTCCATGTCTTGAGATTTTTTATCTCCATTTCCGTTTTTTGCCTTTATAAGAAAACCAATTTTTCCGATTCCTATTCTGTTATAGAATTCTGTAGGAACGAAGGCTATGGTATAGGTATCATTGTCCGCATTATAAGTTAATCGATTGGCTTCATTAGAATTTGTCCAACTTCCATTAGTAGGGCAATCCATGGAGTTACTATCATTTAAATCAAACGACCAAGACCATAAATAGAGTGCATTATTTGTTATTCCCCAGGCTGATTCATCAATGCTTGAACCATCAAAACTAAGAGTAATGGATTGAGTTTCTGCAAAATTTGTGGGAGAAACAGAAAATGAAACTTCTTGTTGCTGAGCTTGTAATCCTACAAATAGCAGGAATACAAAAAGTGTATAAATATTTTTCATCTATTAAATTATTGGATGTCAAACAAATATACAAAAATATGTGTACGCAGTACACTATCACTAAAAAACTATTTATCTTCGTTGCGCTCGAAAGAATAGAGTTGTGCTGGTTTATGATAAACGCCAGTTTGTTTTTCGTTCAATGGGATTAAATCTTCAAGCTTCTTAATACTTTTTCTAAAGTTCCTTTTATCGAGTTTTTTATCTAAGATTAATTCATGAAGTTGTTGTAACTGACCTAAGGTGAATTTCTTAGGCAGCAATTCAAAGCTAATATGATTATTTTCTGTGTCTGCTCTCAAATGCTCTAAAGCATAATCTAAAATCTCATTGTGGTCGAAGGCTAATTCTGGAATATCATTCACATCAATCCATTCTGTATTTTTGGCAAATGATGAGGCTACTGGGTTTAGATCTTCCATCCTTACAAGCGAATAATAACCAATGGTTACGATATGAGCATCTGGATCTTTTCTAACTTGTCTAAGCCATTGAGAATCTTTCTCTCCTTTGGTTCTATTTGGGTTTCCAAAGGCATGAAATTGCTTAAGGTATAAACCTTCAACTCCTGTTAACTCTTTTAGAACCCGATTGGCTGCCTCGTCTAAATCCTCTCCCATATAAACATGATCACCAGGAAGAGCAGACATAGGAACATGGGTTTCGCTTAATTTATCTTGTTCTATTAATAGTACTTTTAATTGGTTGTCGTCGAAGCCGAAAACAACACAATCAACCGAAATGTTCAAAAAGTTTCTCTCGTTCACAATTATAGGAAGTTGCATTTACACAAAGGTAAAATATTCCTTATTATATTCAACCTTTGCCACGAAAGATTATTATATTTGTGCTCTAAATCTGTTAAATGGCAAAATCGGATATTAAAACCATTGGAGTTATAACTTCGGGTGGAGATGCACCAGGCATGAATGCTGCCTTAAGGGCAGTAGTTCGAGCATGTTCGTATTACAAACTAAAATGTAAAGGTATCAGATTAGGTTATGAAGGATTAATCACTAACAACATTGTTGAGTTAGGTCCTCGTAGCGTAAGTAATATCATAAACCGAGGAGGAACCATTCTAAAAACAGCTCGTTGTGCTGAGTTTAGAACTGAGGAAGGACGCAAAAAGGCTTATGAAAATATTAAAAAGAATGAAATTGATGCCTTAATTATCATTGGTGGAGATGGTTCTTTTACCGGTGCCCATAAATTTGAAAAAGAATTCGGGATTCCAACTTTGGGAGTTCCTGGTACTATCGATAATGATATTTTTGGAACAGATAATACCATTGGCTATGATACGGCCTTGAATACAGTGATTGATGCTATCGATAAAATTAGGGATACAGCTACTTCCCATAACCGAATGTTTTTTATAGAAGTAATGGGTAGAGATGCTGGTTTTATTGCGCTGAATAGTGGAATTGCATCGGGGGCTCAAGATATTTTGATTCCTGAGAAGAAAGACGAAATCGAAGAATTGTTTGAAGCGATTCAAAGAGGTGAAAAAGCAGGTAAATTATCAAACATTATAGTTGTGGCCGAGGGCGAGGAGCTAGGTGGTGTTTATGATTTAGCTAAATTTACCAAGATGAAATACCCTAAATACGATATTAGAGTTACCGTATTAGGCCATATTCAGCGAGGTGGCGAGCCAACCTGCGCAGACAGAGTACTAGCGAGTAGATTGGGCGTTGCTGCTGTAGAAGGGTTAATGGAAGGAAGAAGTTCTGTAATGGCAGGTATTAGAAGTAATAATGTTGTATTTACACCTTTCGATGAAGCCATTGTTAAACACAACGTAATCAATAATGAATTAATCAGAATTGCAGATATTCTGGCTAGATAAATTTTTATAATACTAAAACTTAAATTATTATGTCAAAAGTAAAAGTTGCTATTAACGGATTCGGTAGAATTGGTCGATTAGCCTTTAGATTAATGGAGGATTCTTCTGAGTTCGATATTGTAGCTATCAATGATTTGACGGATGCCAAAACTTTAGGTCATTTGTTGAAATATGATTCAACTCAAGGAAAATTCAAAACAGACTCTTTAGAAGTTAAAGAAAATTCACTTGTTGTAGACGGTCGCGAAATCACGATTTATTCTGAAAGAAATCCAGAGGATCTTCCTTGGGGTGACTTAGGAGTAGATGTTGTTTTAGAATGTACTGGAGTATTCAGTTCTAAAGAAGGCGCAAGCAAGCATATTACTGCTGGAGCAAAGAAAGTTATTATTTCTGCACCGGGTAAAGGGGATATGAAAACAGTTGTATTTAATGTAAACCACGATATCTTAGACGGTTCTGAAACAGTTCTTTCAGGTGCATCTTGTACTACAAACTGTTTAGCACCAGTTGCTAAAGTATTAAACGATAAATTCGGTTTAATCTCAGGCTTAATGACAACCGTACATGGTTATACAAACGACCAAAACACGTTAGACGGTCCACACAAAGACTTGAGAAGAGCAAGAGCAGCAGCAGTCAATATTGTTCCTACAACTACAGGAGCTGCAGCAGCAGTAGGTTTAGTTTTACCAGAATTAAAAGGTAAATTAGACGGTATGGCATTGCGTGTTCCTGTTGCAACAGGATCTTTAATTGACTTAACAGTTTTATTAGAGAAAAACGTAACAGTAGATGAGGTAAACAATGCCATTAAAGAAGCTGCCGATGGAGCCTTAAAAGATACTTTGGGATATACTTATGACCCAATTGTTTCTACAGATATCATCGGAATCGAAAATGGTTCTTACTTCGATATGCTTTCTACAACTGTTCAAGAAGTAGACGGCAAACAACAAGTTAAAGTTATTTCTTGGTACGATAACGAGATGTCTTATACAGCTCAATTAGTGAGATTAACTAAATATTTTGCGAATTTGATGTCGTAATCAAAAACAAAATAAATTTTTAAATCAATGGCGATAAATACATTTTTATCGCCATTTTTTATGACTTTTTAATCTTGAATCAATTTACATTTTATTGAATATTTTGATTCCGAGATTTTTCACACGATTCATTATAAGTGTATAAATTACATTTACTATCTTTATTGAAATTTTAGGTAAAAATGACGTTAGTTCAGAAGCATAAACAGTTCGCTTTAGGTATAGACATAGGTGGTACCAACACCAAATATGGTTTGGTAAACCAGCGCGGAGAAGTTTTGATAAAAGGCAAGATTAAAACCAAAGGGTATCCCGATGTAAAAGGCTTTATCGAGGTGTTATATCAAACTATTTCACCCGAAGTAGAAAAAATGTCTAAGGAATCTAACTTTGTTGGAATAGGAGTGGGGGCTCCTAATGGAAACTACTATAAAGGAACGATAGAAGATGCAACCAACTTAGAATGGAAGGGCATAATTCCTTTTACAGATTATATGTCGGAGAAGTTTGGTGTATCATGTAAAATCACCAATGACGCTAATGCGGCTGCTTTGGGAGAAATGATGTATGGGGCGGCACGTGGAATGAAGGATTTTATTATGATTACGCTGGGAACTGGAGTAGGTTCTGGAATAGTTTGTAATGGAAATTTGGTTTATGGCTCAGACGGTTTTGCTGGCGAATTAGGCCACACTATTGTTAAGCCTAATGGTAGAAAACACTGGAATACAGGTTCAGAAGGGAGTTTAGAGGCATATGCATCAGCCACAGGAATTTCCATTACGGCTAAAAAATTAAGAGCTGAATTTCCAAATTCTATGCTAAACGACTACCCTGAAGAGGAAATTAATGCTAAAACGGTTCATGATTGTTGTTTAAAGGGTGATCCGATAGCTATTGAAGTATTTAGATATACAGGTCAGAAACTGGGTGAAGCTTTAGCAAATTTTGTTATGTTTTCATCACCTGAAGCTATATTGCTTTTTGGCGGTGTCATTAAGGCTGGTGATTTCATCATGAAACCCACTAAATTGCACATGGAAAGAAATTTATTACCTATTTTCCGTGGAAAGGTAAAACTCATTTTTAGTGAATTAGACGAAGCCGACGCTGCTATTTTAGGAGCAAGTGCTATGGTTTGGGTTTAAATATTTTATCTTTAAACCAAATTTAATTCTAAATGATTGGCATTGTTGATAGTGGTTCTACCAAAGCAGATTTTGTAATTCTAGATGATAATGGTATTGAGTTAAAACGACTTCGTACGGCTGGATTTAATCCTCTATTTATTACTGCTGAAGAGGTTTCTAAAGCTTTAATAGAGAATTCAACTTTAATTTCTTTAGCATCAGAAATCAAGGAAATTCATTTTTTCGGAGCTGGCTGCCGTTCGGCAGAACTCAATAAAATCATAAAAGACGGTTTTCTTAAGGTTTTTAATCAAGCTCAACTTAAGGTAGAGAGTGATTTGTTGGCTGCTTGTTATGCAGTTTATGATCATCACCCGACTATGGTGGGAATCTTAGGGACAGGTTCGAATTCTTGTTATTTCGATGGTCAAAATGTAGTAAAAGAAACACCTTCAATTGGTTTTATTTTAGGAGATGAAGGCGCAGGAAATCATATTGGTAGAAGTTTGTTTAGAGCATATTACACAAATAAACTACCAGAGGATTTGAAAATTAAATTTACTCAGAAATATAATCTTTCTGTTCAGGAATTACTTGAAAACATTCATCGAAAAGCTTTTCCCAATGCTTATTTGGCTAGTTTTAATGAATTCGCTTATGAGCATAGAAAAAATGAATTCGTTAAAGACTTAATTCAAAACTGCTTTAGAGAATATTTTATTTATCAAGTAGAACCTTATGATAAATATGATTGCAAGGAAATCAGTTTTATTGGTTCTATTGCATTTTATTATCAAAACTTAATTCAAGAAGTTGCAGAAGAATTTGGGTTTAAAGTTAACAAAATCCTTCAAAAACCGATTGATGGTTTGGTGGAGTACTTTAGTAGATAGTATTATTTAATTTAAAACTCAAGTAAGTATTTAATCTTAAATCTAGATTATCAACTTATTATCCTCTTAATAAATCTTAATTTATGAGAATAACGCTGGGAATCTGTATTGAAAATTCCAGTAGAATCAATCGGATCAATTCTCACTTTTCCGTGTGCATGAATAATTTTCTGATCTTCTAATATGATTCCCACATGAATAATATTTCCTTCTTCATTATCAAAAAAAGCTAAGTCACCTTCTTGGGCTTCTGCAAGAAATCCTAGTACTTCACCTTTTGTAGCTTGTTGGCTTGCATCACGAGGTAGAGCAATGTTTTTTAATTTATAGACTTGTTGAACCAAGCCAGAACAATCAATTCCAAAATTAGATTTTCCACCCCATAAGTACGGCGTATTCAAGTAGAGTTTGGCCAAATCAGCAATAGAAGTTTCGTTTCTAGTAGCGTCTAAACTCTCACCTAAATACTCAAAACTTTTATCACCTAAATTTATTTTTTGATCTTCAGTAGCATAAATATGTGCCGCCAAAGTTAGCGTACATGGATTTTCATCGTCAATCATTAAATTAAATAAATCCGAAGTATATTGTGTAGTGCTTAATTGTTGATATTCAGCTAATGGAACTTCTTTAATTAATTTAGGATCAACCCAACCAACATATGAGTCATAATCAGACATGATTTTAAGCCACTTTTCTTGAACAGCAATAATTTCAACTTTTTCACCAAATAAGAGTTGTGTCACCATTTCCGAACGGTCACTTGCCTCGGCTCTAACAGGCGCTACACTAACTATACAAACTCCGTATTTCATTTTTTTCTGATTAAACTTATACCATCTCTAAGAGGTAATAATATCACATCAACACGACTATCTTGTGTTACATGCTGGTTGAAATCAAATAATGCTTTGGTCATCTTATCTTTGGGAGCAATTTCCTCTAAAACTTTGCCTTTCCACAGCGTATTGTCGGCTAAAATTACTCCACCTGGATTTAATCTAGGTACTAATAATTCAAAATAATCTATGTACTGCTTTTTGTTCGCATCTAAAAAGACTAAATCAAAGGTTTCTTCAGTTTTTTCTAAAAATTGAATCGCGTCTCCAATAAGGCTTTCAATCTGATGATCATATCCAGATTCAGTGAAGTAGGGTTGATAGAAATTTTGTAAATCTGAATTAATATCAATGGTAGTGATTTTACAATCTTTTCTAAGGCCTTCTGCTAAACAAAGCGTGGCATAACCTGTAAAAGTTCCAATTTCTAGGATATGTTCAGGTTTTAAAACCTTAGACATAATGCTAAGAAATCTACCTTGTACATGACCCGAAATCATATGATGTTGAGGAAACTCTTCAATCGTTTGAGTTCTTAATTTTTTAAGTAAAGCCGGCTCTGGACTAGAATTTAATTCTAAGTACTGATCAAGCCATTCGTTTTGAAAATCTCTTTCTCCCATACATTAACAAATATAATCAAATTATTCTTCTATGTTAAAGTAATCTAATTTTTATAAAAGATGAGTTTTTGATGAATTTAAATTAAATATAACACGTTGTTCAATCGCTAAATATTTGATAAAACTAAGTTTTGATTTCTAGTTTGCTTCTAAATTTGTATTTTTAAGCACATTAAAAAATTAATTTTATGATTAGCAAAAAAGTGGACAGTGTTCAACAGGCTTTGGATGGGGTTCAAGATGGAATGACAATCATGTTAGGTGGTTTTGGCTTATGTGGTATTCCAGAGAATTCTATAAGTGAATTAGTCAAAAAAGATGTGAAGCACTTAACTTGTATATCCAATAATGCTGGTGTTGATGATTTTGGATTGGGATTGTTATTACAAAAGAAACAAATAGATACAATGATTTCTTCTTATGTAGGAGAAAATGCTGAATTCGAACGTCAAATGTTGAGTGGTGAGCTAGAAGTAATTTTAACTCCACAAGGAACTTTGGCAGAAAAATGTCGTGCAGCACAAGTTGGAATTCCTGCTTTTTTCACACCTGCTGGTTTTGGAACAGAAGTAGCAGAAGGAAAAGAAACCCGCGAATTTAATGGCAAAATGTATGTAATGGAAGAAGCGTTTCAAGCAGATTTCTCCATTGTGAAAGCATGGAAAGGTGATGAGGCTGGGAATTTAATTTTCAAAGGAACAGCGCGAAACTTTAATCCTGCGATGTGTGGTGCTGCTAAAATCACGGTTGCCGAAGTAGAAGAGTTGGTTCCAGCAGGTGAGTTAGATCCAAATGAAATTCATATCCCTGGGATTTTTGTGCAAAGAATTTTTCAAGGTGAAAATTTCGAGAAAAGAATCGAACAAAGAACTGTGAGAGAGTGAATTATAAGTAAATAAAGTTATAAGTTAAAAGTTGTAACATGAAATCGAATAAGGATTTTGCAAAAAGTTTAGAAGAAAGAACGCTGCAATTTTCTGTGATGATTTTAAAGTTTACTTCAACTTTTAAATATTCTATTGAATCTCAAGTTGTCAGAAAGCAGTTGTCCAGATGTGCGACAAGTGTGGGAGCAAATTATAGAGAAGCGAATCGGGCACGTAGTAAAAGAGATTTTAAAAATAAAATTGGAATTTGTGTAGCAGAAGCAAGCGAAACTTTATACTGGTTAGAAATTATAAACAAAATGAAATTCACTGACCATTCCAATAAGGATATATTCAAAGAAGCAAAAGAACTTTTGGCTTTATTTACAAGTATTCATAAAAAATTAAACACTTAATAAACTTAGTCACTTTAGTTCATTTAAAACTTTAGTGCTCATAAAAAATTAAAAATATGTCTTTAAATAAAAATCAAATTGCTCAAAGAATTGCCAAAGAGGTTAAAGATGGCATGTATGTTAATTTAGGAATTGGAATTCCCACCTTGGTGGCTAATTTCGTGAGAGATGACATTTCGGTTGAATTTCAAAGTGAAAACGGCCTTTTGGGTATGGGGCCTTTCCCTACCGAAGAGAATGTGGATGCAGATATTATTAATGCCGGAAAACAAACAGTTACAACTTTGCCTGGAGCGAGTTTCTTTGATTCTGCCTTAAGTTTTGGAATGATACGTGGTCAACACGTACATTTAACAATTTTGGGTGCGATGGAAGTTGCCGAAAATGGTGATATTGCCAACTGGAAAATTCCAGGTAAAATGGTAAAAGGAATGGGAGGTGCCATGGATTTAGTTTCATCTGCCGAAAATATAATTGTCGCCATGATGCACACCAATCGAGCAGGTGAAAGTAAGTTGCTAAAAGAATGTTCACTGCCATTAACAGGTGTTAAATGTGTAAAGAAAATTGTTACCAATTTGGCTGTGTTGGAAGTAATGCCAGAAGGTGGATTTAAATTACTAGAAAGAGCTCCAGGAGTTTCGGTTGAAGAAATTCAAGCTGCAACAGAAGGTAAATTAGTTGTTGAAGGAGAAATTCCAGAGATGACTTTCTAAAAAAAGCAAGAATTAAGATTTTAATATGAATGGCTTTTCTCTTTCATTCGATAGAGAAGAGCCATTTTTTTGGAATATAGATTGCAGACAAGAAATAAACCTTGATTCAATGTCTAACAATCTGTCTAATAAAATCATAGAATTCAATCAGAACCTTACTTATAATGGTGAGTTACCACATGGTTTTAAGGTGATGAATCCATTTCTAGATTTGCCTGAAACCATGGAGGTGATGCAAGAATTCTATAAAAAGTTCTACAATGATAATAAAAAGAGAAGGTTCATCATCGGTATCAACCCAAGTAGAAAAGGAGCAGGTATAACTGGCGTGCCATTTACCGACACCAAAAGATTAGAAAAGCATTGTGGGATTAAAATGGAAAGCATACGAACGCACGAAGTTTCTTCAGTTTTCTTATACGATGTAATACAAGCTTATGGAGGTCCAACAAAGTTTTATCAGGATTTCTATATCAATTCGCCATTTCCACTAGCTATCACTCAAAAAGCAAAAAATGGAAATTGGTTGAATGCTAATTACTACGATTACAAGGAATTGTTTGACATGACCAAGGACTTTATGATAGAATCTTTAAAACAACATATATCTTTAGGCTTAGATACTTCAGAAGTTTATATTTTAGGGAAAAAGAATGCGAAATTCATAGAAAAATTAAATCGAGAAGAGAAACTTTTTGATAGAATGGTGGTTTTGGATCATCCTCGCTTTATTCAGCAGTATAAGTATAAAGAACGCGAACTTTATATCGATCAGTATATTCGTGCCTTGACGGGATTTTCAGAAGCGGAATAAATTTAGGAGCATTTAAATCCACTTGTCTTTATCTAAACTTCTATATTGTATAGCCTCAGCTAAATGATAAGATTTCAATACATCTGAATTTTCTAAATCTGCAATGGTTCTTGCAACCCGCAGAATTCTATCATAAGCTCTTGCCGAAAGATGAAGCTTGTCCATCGCTTTTTTAATTAAATCTTGTGAGGCTTCATCTAATTGACAATAAGCATCTAATTCTTTAGGACCCATTTGTGCATTATAATGTACATGCTCTAGATCATGGTATCGATCTGTTTGAATACGTCGTGCAGCTTCCACTCTGGTTCGTATTAGCTCACTTTTTTCACCATTTCGCTCAGAAGATAATTCCTCAAAAGGCACAGGTGTAACTTCTATATGTAAATCTATGCGATCGAGTAATGGTCCCGAAATTTTGTTTAAATATCGCTGCATCTCCATGGCTGATGAGGTATTCTGTGGATCATCTGGAAAATATCCGCTCGGACTAGGGTTCATGGAAGCTACCAACATAAAGCTCGCGGGATAAGTCACTGTAAACTTAGCTCTAGAAATCGTGACCTCTCTGTCTTCTAGCGGCTGTCTCATTACTTCTAAAACACTTCTCTGAAATTCAGGTAATTCATCTAAGAACAAAACACCATTATGTGCCAAAGAAATTTCTCCAGGTTGCGGATAACTTCCGCCACCAACCAAGGCAACATCTGAAATCGTATGATGAGGCGATGCAAATGGCCGTGAAGTCATTAATGATGAATTTTTATTTAATTTTCCAGCTACCGAATGAATCTTTGTAGTTTCTAATGCTTCTTGTAGACTCAAAGGCGGTAAGATTGAAGGGATTCTTTTCGCTAGCATCGTTTTACCACTACCGGGAGGTCCAATCAATAAAATATTATGACCTCCTGCTGCAGCTATTTCCATAGCACGTTTTACATTTTCTTGACCTTTAACATCGGCAAAATCAAAAGGAAAATTAGCCAAATTGTCATAAAATTCTTTTCGCGTATCTACAATGGTTTCCTCTAACGCGATTGATTTATCAAAGAAATCAACAACTTCCCTAATGTTATCAACACCATAAACTTTAAGATTATCAACCACAGCAGCTTCCTTAGCATTTGCTTTAGGTAAAATAAAACCTTTAAAACCTTCTGTTCTGGCTTGAATAGCTATAGGTAAAACCCCTTTTATTGGATTTAAAGTTCCATCCAGCGAAAGTTCACCCATTATAATATAATCAGAAATATTGTCCGCTCGAATTTGCTCCGAAGCTGCTAAAATTCCCATGGCAATGGTTAAATCATAGGCAGAACCTTCTTTACGCATATCTGCCGGAGCCATATTAATTGTAATTTTTTTCTTGGGGACTTTGTAATCAATATTAGCTAAGGCAGCATTAATCCTATGCGCACTTTCTCTTACCGCGTTGTCGGGTAGGCCCACCAAAAAATAACCAACACCTTTACTTCCGATATTCACTTCAACCGTTATGGTGGTGGCATTTATTCCAAAAAGAGTACTTCCGTAAGTTTTTACCAACATATTAGCTAATTTCTCCTATAAAAATAGAAATTTTATCGTTAACAGAGTAGTAAATCCATAAATATAAGCTTCAATTGCATTCATAAAGACTATTTTAGTATTCTTAAACTAAGAATAATGAAAACTGCTTGTGGTATAATCTACATTTAGCTAAATTGCATTTCCTAAGCATTCACTTTTCGTAACATATTATTATAAAAAAAGTGTAGCTTAGTTTAGATTTACAGAAAGTTATGACAAAGAAGAAAGTAAGTTTTGAATATGAAGAAATAACTTCAATAGAAGCCTGTGACGAAAACATTCAATCATTATATAAAGAGGCACAAAAAGCAAAAGTAAAAGCTTATGCCCCCTATTCTAATTTTAAGGTAGGTGCTGCTTTATTATTAGAAAATGGAAAGATTTTTACGGGGAATAATCAAGAAAATGCAGCTTATCCATCTGGTTTATGTGCCGAGCGTGTAGCAATTTTCTCTGCCAAGTCTATCTATCCCGATCAAGCTATTAAATCATTGGTGATTGTTACCAGTGCTAAAAATGTTCAAGCACCAGTTTCACCATGTGGCAGCTGTCGTCAAGTTCTCTTGGAATATGAATTTGCGCAGAAAGAAGCATTTGATATTTATTTACAAACCCGCGGAAACCGTATAATACGCGTTCCGGCTGCAAAATATCTTCTGCCATTCAGTTTTCACTCAGATATGCTCAACGGATAGTATAAAGAATTTGTCCGTTTAACACATATCTCGTAATTTTGCTGTTCTATATAATTCCGCAAGGAAATCTTGAGTTCACAATATGAAAGAAATTACCAAAGAAACCTATTTAAAATGGTTTGAAGAAATGTCTTTTTGGAGACGTTTTGAAGATACTTGTAGATCGATGTATTTAAAACAAAAAATACGTGGATTCTTACATCTATATAACGGTCAAGAAGCTTTGCCTGCTGGTCTAGCGCATGCCATGGATATGACCCAAGATAATATGATTACGGCTTATCGCTGTCACGTATTGCCGATGGCTATGGGAGTTGATCCTAAACGTATTATGGCTGAGTTCTTCGGAAAAGTTGACGGGACATCTCACGGTATGGGAGGATCTATGCACGTTTTCAGTAAAGAGCACCGTTTCTATGGTGGTCACGGAATCGTGGGTGGGCAAATTCCATTGGGAGCAGGAATTGCTTTCGCTGATAAATACCATGATAGAAAAGCAGTTACCATTTGTTTAATGGGAGACGGAGCGGTGCGTCAAGGTGCTTTACACGAAACATTCAACATGGCTATGAACTGGAAACTTCCCGTAGTTTTCATTTGTGAAAACAATAACTATGCGATGGGAACTTCAGTACAGCGTACGGCTAACCATGAAGATATTTATAAATTAGGTTTAGGATATGAAATGCCTTCTGCACCAGTAGATGGAATGAATCCTGTTAAGGTAGCTGAAGCGGCTTATGAAGCTATCGAAAGAGCAAGACGCGGAGACGGACCAACATTCTTAGATATTAAAACCTATCGTTTTAGAGGTCACTCTATGTCAGATGCTGAGCCTTATAGAACAAAAGATGAAGTAAATCATTTCAAAGAAGATGATCCAATCGGAATGGTTGAGAGAAAAATCTTGGAAAATGGTTGGGCTACCGAAGAGCAATTAGACGAGGTAATGGCTAATGTGATTGAGAAAGTTAAAGAATGTGTTGAATTTGCAGAAAACTCTCCTTATCCAGAGGCAGAGCAAATGTATTCAACGGTATACGAACAAGAAGATTATCCTTTTTTAGATAAAATATAAATTAAGAAACAAATGGCTGAAGTGATTAAAATGCCTCGATTGAGTGATACAATGGAGGATGGAAAGATAGAAGTATGGCACAAGAAAGTAGGCGATAAAGTT
Organism: uncultured Weeksellaceae bacterium; assembly: GCA_964553105.1. GTDB lineage: Bacteria > Bacteroidota > Bacteroidia > Flavobacteriales > Weeksellaceae > Profundicola. The sequence continues at coordinate 28,491 of CAZKJO010000009.1, forward strand.
GCTTATGGAGATATTTTGGCCGAAATCGAAACCGATAAGGCAGTTCAGGAATTTGAATCTGATGTCGATGGGGTTTTGCTATATATTGGTGTAGAAGAAGGTCAGGCTGTACCCGTAGAAAGCCTAATGGCGATTATTGGTGAAGAAGGCGAAGATATTTCTGCTTTAATTGAAGGTGAAGGCTCATCTGATAAAGATGAGAAAGTAGAAGAGTCTAAAGAGGAAAAAGCAGCCAATCATGAAGAGGAAGAAGTTGATGATGCATCAAGCGAAGAAGCATCAAACGAAATTCCTGAGGATTTACATGTTGTTACAATGCCAAGACTAAGTGACACCATGGAGACTGGTAAAGTTGTTTCATGGTTCAAGAAAGTTGGAGACAAAGTAAGTTTTGGTGATATCTTAGCCGAAATTGAAACGGATAAAGCGGTTCAAGAATTTGAAATCGATGTCGATGGTACTTTATTGAAAATCGGAATCGAAGAAGGTGATGAAGCTCCTGTAGATAGTTTATTGGCCATTATTGGACCTGAGGGAACAGATGTTTCTAATGTTTCTGTAGGTGGTAAAAAACCTGCTGAGAAAAAAGAATCAAAAAAGGATGATGCTAAGAAAGAAGAGGTAAAAGAATCTAAAGAAGAATCTTCAGCTAAAACAGAAGAGACTTCTAAAGAAAAAGCTAATGATTCGGGTAGATTATTCATTTCCCCATTAGCTAAAAAATTGGCGGAGGACAAAGGATATGATATTAACCAAATCAAAGGTTCAGGAGATAATGGTCGTATTATTAAGCGTGATGTAGAGAATTTCCAACCTCAAACTGCAGCTAAACCAGTTAAGAGCGAATCGGCTGCGCCGGTAGCTGCTATGGCAATTCCTGCTGCAGAAGATAAGCGTGTAGAAAATTCTAATATGCGTAAAACAATCGCTAAACGTTTATCTCAAAGTAAATATACAGCTCCACATTACTATCTAAATATCGAAGTTGATATGGAGAATGTAATGGCAGCAAGAAAGCAAATTAATGCATTACCAGATACTAAAATATCTTTCAATGATATTGTAGTTAAAGCGGTAGCAATGGCTTTAAGAAAGCATCCACAAGTGAATTCAACTTGGAATGATGATGCTATGATTTTACATGGGGATATCAACATTGGTGTTGCAGTAGCAGTTCCAGATGGTCTAATGGTTCCTGTAGTTAAGAATACAGATTTTAAATCATTGTCACAAATTAACGCTGAGGTTAAGGACTTAGCAACACGCGCAAGAGATAAGAAAATTAAGGCAGACGAAATGGAAGGAAGTACTTTCACTGTGTCTAACTTAGGAGCTTATGGTATTGAGTCGTTTACATCGATTATCAACCAACCAAACTCTTGTATCTTATCTGTAGGTGCTATTGTAGAGAAACCAGTGGTTAAAAATGGTCAGATAGTAGTCGGAAACACCATGATGCTTTCATTAGCATGTGACCACAGAACAGTAGATGGAGCAACAGGAAGTTTATTCTTACAAACGCTTCAGCAGTATTTAGAAACTCCTATGGCGATGTTTCTTTAATTAAAATTTAGAAATAAATAATTTTAAAGATATAAAGGTAAAGACACGTTTATCGTGTCTTTCCTTTTTAAAAGAATTTTTATGATTCCATATTTTGATAATATGAGCGACGAAAAATTAATTCGTCAATTCAAGTGGGCATGCATAGCCGAAGGAATCACTTGTATTTTGTTGTACCTGATTGCTATGCCATTAAAATATCAATTTGATAATGTATTGTTAATGCCTCCAGTTGGTGCGCTTCACGGTATTGCATTTATCTGGTATATGGGCATGTTATACTATGTTCGCAAGCCCCTAAAATGGGATGATGAGGATTTAGTGATTGCCGGAATTGCAGGTTTCTTCCCTTTCCTAACCTTTTGGGTAGAGAAAAAATTAATAAACACAGATTCAACCAATTCTGCTGAATAAGGTGTAATTCCTATTTGATTTTTTTATAACTAAATTCTTAAAATTCAATTTATTAAGGATGGCTATTAACTTGCGCTTAAAGAGTTAAAATGTTTTCATTTAAATCATTCAAAGCATTTATGAATGATATTTTCTCATATTTAGCTAAATCATTAATTCGAATAGGAGTCTCAATGAGTTTGTTTTCAGTTAACAATCTTTGTCGTGTAGTTCCATTTAATAGATAGGAGCTAGGAGTAAACCAATCCTTGCCGTCATAAAAAGCAAGATTGGAGTAGGAGGAATCTAATATGTTCGTTTTATTCGTGAAGATTACTTCATCTGCTGTCGAATTTTCTTTTAGCTCATTAATTTTCTGACGATTTTCATATTTATAATTATAGTCAAAATCAATTTCAACCAATTCAAATGAGTTAATTTTCTGAAGTGAATATTCTTGAAACTCTATCGAATAAACTTTATCATTGTATACAATTCTAATTTTATAAAATCCATCGGTAGGAATATCCTGTATTAAGTCGTTTAAAATTAATATAGGTGAATTGGGAAAAAAGGCTTCAAAGGTTTTATTAACCCGTTTTTGATGCCATTCTAAATGAAAGACTTTAGCATTTTTTAATTTAATGGATTCAATGAACTGGCACATAAATCTTTTGTTTAAGTTCAGCGTACTCATCCTCTAACTTGCTCATGGCTGTAATTCCACCACCACTTTTGTAAAGCATTCCATTTTTTGTGTTTTCAATAAATCGAATTAAGACGCAAGAATCTAGATTTTCTCCGTCAAAAGCGCCTGCAATACCTGTATAATACTTGCGATTATAATTTTCTGCTTCAGAAATTATTTCTAAGGTTTTATTCTTAGGAGCTCCCGAAATCGAGCCAGCAGGAAGGAGCTCTTTCATGATGTTCCCAAGCTTATTTTGCCAATTTCCGCTTAATTCCCCCGAAATTTCTGAACTCATTTGGAGAATTTTTCCATTTTGGGTTTTGAGTTCATCTAAATACATGAACTTATCCACCTTCACCTTTTTAGCAACTTTGCTTAAATCGTTTCTCAATAAATCGACAATGGTATGATGCTCAGCTTTCTCTTTGATGTTGTTTAATAATTTCTCAGCTGCATTCGGTATACTCGCATCAATGGTTCCCTTCATTGGAAAAGTAGAGATACGATTTTGTTGAATTTGAACAAAGGTCTCTGGCGAAAAGCAAAGCCAATCTTTTTTGAATTTAATTTTATACTTTGCTTGAACCTGATGATAAATTTCTTCTAAATCTAGGTTTAAAGAAATTGGCGTAGCAAAAGTTAAATTAATTAAATAAGTATCACCGCGCTGCAAATGATATTGAACCAAATCAAAAGCTTTTTTGTAATCAACTAATTTGGGATAATTTGCTTCGAGTTGAATTTCATTTTGGGAAGCAGAAGAAGTTGAATTTTTAAATTGAGGAAAATCCAACCAAATATTGTTTTCCGCTAGGTCCTCCAAAGGAAATATTTCAGCATTTTCACCCAAAAAATCTATAAAGAACCCGCACGGAATTTTTTGTTTTCCATATGAATTCAGTTTTTCTACCCAATCTGCCATTTATTCGTGAATAACTGGAGTTGCTTGCTGCAAGGTTTTAGAAACAGGACATTTGGTGGCAATCAAATCCAACCTTTTCATCTGTTCTTCGGTTAAGTTGGCTGCATTAGCATAATTTACTTTCTGATAAATCTCTTTCTGACGATGCTCGTTTTCAGCTGCATAAACTTCTACTTTTATTTCACCCGTTTCCCATTTTTTGCGTGCTGCATACATTCTAAGGGTGATGGCCACACAGGCTGCCAAGGCTCCATACAAGGTTTCCATCGGGGTTGGACCTGTATCTGTTCCGCCCTTGTCTGCTGGCTCGTCCATGTTCCACGAAAAATCTCTGGCTTTGGCAACGCCTGCAAATCCTTCTTTTGGTAATTCAAAAGTAACTTTATTGTCTGACATATGTTTCTATTTTAGAAACTCGAAAATACAAATTAAGAAGCAGATGCCTGTTAACTTTTATATCATAATTAACAATAGTTTCCTTTTGATCTAAATCTTTATTTATCCTTAACTTTGAAAATTAAATAGAGAAGATGATTTTATATAACGTAACAATAAGCATTGATCAAGTAGCCGAAATTCAATTTGTGGAATGGTTGAGAAACAAACATATTCAAGATGTTTTGGATACTGGATGTTTTAAAAGTGCTAGGTTAACGCGCTTAACTTCTCATACACAGCCTGATGCTACAAATTATTCCATTCAATATTTAGCCGAAAGTCAACAGGATTTGAATAAATATTATAAGGTTCACGCCCCTAGACTTCGAGAAGAAGGACAGAAATTATTTGGCGATAAAATGCAAGGCTTCAGAACTGAATTAGAAGTGTTAGAAGATTTCTTCCCGAACAGAAGTTAATCATTAAGTTTCTTCGCGCTGAACAACCAAGTACCAATCCTCGCCCAATTCTAAATAGCCCATATCGAATACAAAATGGTAAATTTTACCTTTTTGTGTGGTATAAATATGCGTGAAATAGTGAAAATTAAAGCCTTTTTTCAATAAATAGTCTTTTTTGACCTTCTTGGTTTCTTCGTTTTCTGGGAGAATTTGGGCCAGAATTCGTCTATTTTTGCGTAATCTGTTGCTAATATTACGCATGGTTTTGTTGATATCGGTATTCTTTTGATTGTTGTAACTATTACGACAACTTGAGTCGCAGAATTTCTTGTCTGCTCTACCTTTTAATTTCTCTCCGCAGTATAAGCATTCATTTTCCATCGGTTAAAGATTTATAGACTTGAAATCAAATCTGTAGTTAGGCGATTTTAAATTCTAATATATGAATTTTTAAGGATTTATTAAATTTAAAATTTAGCACTTAACAAAGAAAATAGCTGTGATATTCTGGTTTAAAAAATCATTTAACCAACATGTTTTCATGTATTTGTATTTTATGAATTTCATATTTTGTGAGCTTTTAAAATGCTTTAAGCTATTGGAATTGCTAAAACAGAAGAATTTTATTTAATGAATCGTATTTTATGTCTTCCAAGTGCTTGTTTTTCAAATAAAAGTCATAAATTTGCATCCGCTTTGCGGTGTAGAATAAAGCGACTTAACAATAATTTTAATTTCTCTCAATCCCTGATTGCCGCCCTGATTCGATTATATACGTTGAGATACAAATTTTAGTTTATGTCAGAAGACACTAAAAATCCAGAAGTTGAAGTAGAAGAAACTACTGGAACTACAAAAGCAGCGAAAGCTGAAAAGAATCTAGTTAATGCTAACGTTTCTCCAGAAGAATTCGATTGGGAATCTTTTGAAACGGGTCTAGACGAGGATGATCGTAAAGAAAAAGCAGAGCTAGAGGAAATGTACGAAAACACGCTTGAGGAACTGAATGAAAATGAAGTTTTCCAAGGTAAAGTTGTTCGTATGACTGACCGTGAAGTTATCGTTGATATCGATTTCAAATCGGAAGGTGTTATTTCATTAAACGAATTCCGTTACAATCCTGACTTAAAAGTTGGTGATCAAGTAGAAGTAATGGTAGATAAGCGTGAGGACAAAAATGGTCAATTACAATTATCTCACCGTAAAGCTAGAACATTAAAAGCTTGGGATCGCGTAAATGAAGTAAATGAAACTGGCGAAATCGTAAACGGTTTAATCAAAGCTAGAACAAAAGGTGGTATGATCGTAGATGTATTCGGTATCGAAGCATTCTTACCAGGTTCGCAAATTGATGTTAAACCTATCCGTGACTATGAGCAGTTTGTAGGTAAAACAATGGAGTTCAAAGTGGTTAAGATTAACCCAGAATTCAAAAACGTTGTTGTTTCTCACAAAGCGCTTATTGAAGCAGATATCGAAGAGCAGAAAAAAGAAATTATTTCTCAATTAGAGAAAGGACAAGTATTAGAAGGTGTTGTTAAAAACATTACTTCTTATGGTGTATTCGTTGACTTAGGTGGTGTAGACGGATTAATCCACATTACTGACCTTTCTTGGAGTAGAATCAACCATCCAGGTGAAGTAGTTGAAGTAGATGATACTATCAACGTAGTAATCTTGGATTTTGATGAAGATAAAACTCGTATCCAATTAGGTGTTAAACAATTAGAAGCTCACCCTTGGGAAGCTCTAGATGAGACAATCAAAGTTGGAGACAAAATTAAAGGAAAAGTTGTTGTATTGGCTGACTATGGTGCATTCGTAGAGGTTGCTCCTGGTGTTGAAGGTCTAATCCACGTTTCTGAAATGTCTTGGTCAACTCACTTGCGTTCAGCACAGGACTTTGTACAAGTTGGTGATGAAGTTGAAGCAGTTGTATTAAGCATCGACCGCGAAGAGAGAAAAATGTCTCTTGGAATGAAACAACTTTCTCCAGATCCATGGACAGATATTACATCTAAATACCCTGTAGGTTCTAAACATTCAGGAACAGTTCGTAACTTCACTAACTTTGGTGTGTTCGTAGAACTAGAAGAAGGTGTAGACGGATTGATTTATATCTCAGATCTTTCTTGGTCTAAGAAAATCAAACATCCATCTGAATTCTGTAATGTAGGAGACAAAATGGACGTAGTTGTTCTTGAGTTAGACGTAGCTGCTCGCAGATTAAGTCTTGGTCATAAGCAATTAGAAGAAAACCCTTGGGATGCTTACGAAACTAAGTATGCTATCGGTTCAGCTCACACAGGTACTGCAGTAAACGTATTTGATAAAGGAGCTAACATCCAATTCGAAGATCTTGATGTAGAAGCTTTTGCTCCTGCAAGAACATTAGACAAAGAGGATGGATCTAAAGTTAAACAAGGCGAAGAATTAGAATTCAAAGTTATTGAGTTCAACAAAGAATTCAGACGTGTTGTTGTTTCTCACTCTGCTACCTATAGAGATGAGGAAATCAAAGAAGCTAAAAAAGCAATGGAGAGTCAACAAGCTCCAGAAAGATCTACTTTAGGTGATCTTGATTCTTTAGCTGAATTGAAGAAAAGAATGGAAGAAGGTAACTAAAAATAGCCTTTCCAAATAAATTTGAAGCCTGCAGAAATGCAGGCTTTTTTTGTGATACAAAATCATCGTAGTCGGAATGACATAATAAATTAGTTTAATTTGTTTTATAGTTCAAGTAAATAGATTGTGCCATAGAAAGCTTGTAATATGAAGCCTGAGTATGGTTATTAAATTCTGTTTTGCGCTTCTCTTAAATCACATTTTCTATCTCATGATTTAAGTAATAATATTTGAAATTTTAATCCTAGATCTTGGCATTTTTAGATTACTATTTTGAAGAATAGATGTATCCACTCTTCTAACTAGGAATTGTTTTGATTTTAAATTATTGTTACAAAAAAACGGTGAATAATTTCTTATCCACCGATTATTTAAATATAAACAACTAAAGCAATTCTTATGAAAGCTCTGTTTTAAGTCTTTCTATCTTAGCTTTAAGTTTTTCTAATGTTGCAGGATAATCATCTACGTGATCTAATTCTGTATGAACAGAGAAATAGAACTTAATCTTAGGTTCTGTACCTGAAGGTCTCGCTGCTATCTTACTTCCATCCTCAGTATAGAATATTAATACGTTAGAAGCAGTAATGTCAATAGGTGTAATCTCACCAGTTTTCAAATTCTTAGACTCCTGAGTTTGATAATCATTTAAAACAACTACCGGACTTCCATCGAATGACTTTGGTGGATTCGCACGCCAATCTTTCATCATTTGTTTAATTTCTTCTGCTCCTGAGATACCTGGTTTAACGATAGAAATTAAATCTTCTTGATAGCATTTTGTCTTAATAAAAGCTTCAATTAATTTCTTATAAATCGAGCTTCCTTCAGCTTTAGCCTTGGCTGCAATATGACAAGCTAATAGGGTAGAAGTAACTGAATCCTTATCTCTCAAGAAATCATCTACCATAAACCCAAAACTCTCTTCGCCACCACAAACAAACTTTTGCTTTCCTTCGGCTTCGCGAATCATCTTTCCAATCCACTTGAAACCTGTTAAGCCTAATTTGCACTCAATGTCGTAATGTTTAGCTAAATCTAAGAAAATATCCGAGGTCACAATGGTAGAGCCAATGAACTCATTTCCTTGGAATTCGTTTTTGGTTTTTAGTTCATTTAATAAAAAATCCGTAAGGATAACATTGGTTTGATTACCGTTTAATAAAACCATTTTTCCATCTAAATCACGCACTGCAACTCCTAATCTATCTCCATCGGGATCAGTTCCAATCACAATATCAGCTTCTACTGTTTTGGCTAAATCTAATGCCATAGATAAAGCTTCTGGCTCTTCTGGGTTGGGAGATTTTACCGTTGGAAAATCACCGCTGGGCTTAATTTGCTCTTCCACCAAATAAACATGCTCAAAGCCTGCTCTGTCCAAAGCTTCTGGAATAGAAACAATTGAAGTTCCATGGATAGGAGTGAAGACTATTTTTAATGATTTATAACCATCTTTCTGATTTCTAGAACCATATTTCACGCAGTTTTTTAGAAAAACATCATCCACATGGTTGTCTAAAGTTTCTATTAAATCGGGATTGCCATCAAATTTAATATCTTCAACCTTCACAGATCCCACGCGTTCAATAATGGCTTTGTCGTGTGGAGGAACTATTTGCGCTCCATCGCTCCAATAAACTTTGTATCCATTATATTCTGGTGGATTGTGAGAGGCCGTTAAAACAATACCTGCATCACATCCTAAATGCCTTACTGCAAAAGATAATTCTGGCGTAGGCCTGAAGTTGTCAAAAATAAATACTTTGATTCCGTTAGCTGTTAAAACGTCAGCAACGATTTGCATGAATTTACGACTGTTGTGTCTAACGTCGTGTGCAATCACCATTTTCAATTCCTTGTCGCCATGGAATTCCTTTAAGTAATTCGCTAAACCTTGTGTTGCTGCGCCTAAAGTATATTTATTTAAACGGTTGGTTCCAGTTCCCATGATACCACGCATTCCGCCCGTACCGAATTCCAAATCTTTGTAAAAAGATTCTTCTAACAACTTGGGATCATTATCAATTAAGTTTTGAACTTCATTACGCGTTTCTTCGTCGTAAGCTTCACCTAACCATATTCTTGCTCTATCTAATACATTCATAAATTACTTTTTTAATAGTTCTCCATTGTCCTTAACTTCCACATCTTTCATGGGGTTGCCTTGGTACTCGAGTGTTGAGTTTTGTAAAATTCTTCCAGATAATTCTTTTCCAATTTTGGCCTCTACATCGGCTTCGCCAGCTAAATCTACATCTATAACTCTTACATCAAATTCACTTAGATTAACTTTAGCATAATCTTTAGCTTTTAATTTTAAGGTAGAGGTTTCGCCGTGTACATTCACTTCAGATTTATCCAATACGGTAATTTTAGCTTCTTTGGCTATAATTCCGAATTGATTTACATTACTTGCATCAGAAGTTTCTAACTCAAAATCATCGAAACTAATGATACCTTGGGTTTCTAATAAAACCTTTCCTGCTGTTGTGATTTTATTTAAATCTTGGTGATAGTATAAATAGATAACGTAAGATTCAAAAGCTTCTACAGTAGTTTTCTCACCAATATGTAATGTCTTGTTCTGAACATAAATGTCCATGTTTTCGATTAAATTCTTGTGCGTTTGAACACTTACATAAGAAGAATCATTCGGTATTAAAATCATTTTGAAACTCCCATCAGCTTTAATGGCATCAAAGTTTTCAATCTTGAAATCAACAGCTAATCCAACATCACCTTCTCCTTTAATTCCATCTGAACAAGAAGTGAGTGCTAAACTAAATATTGAAAGTATAAATAAAAATTTGTTCATATCTTATTGTTATTTTTAGACTTGTTTGCTAGTTAAATTTAAGAATTAACTTATTCAAAACCCAAAGTTTCTTGCACTTCAAAGGTGCTAGCTTCGCGGTTATTTCTTACCACTAATTCTCCAATAAACCCAGCTAAAAATAATTGCATCCCAAAGATCATACATAACATCGCCAAATAAAACCATGGATTATTTGCCACCAAAATAGTGGGAACTTCTTTGTAGAGCATATATAATTTGCTCGCACCAATCCAAAAGACCATCAGAAAACCAAAGATGAACATCAAGGTTCCTGCTGCACCAAAGAAATGCATCGGACGATGACCGAATTTTCCAACGAACCAAAGTGTAATTAAATCCAAAAATCCATTCACAAAACGACTGCTCCCGAATTTAGAAACACCATGTTTTCTGGCGGTATGTTGTACTTTTTGTTCTTTAATGTTCAAAAAACCTGCATTCTTGGCTAACACAGGAATATATCTGTGCATATCGCTACGTAGCTGCAATGATTTTACTACGTCTTTTTTATAAGCTTTTAAACCACAATTAAAATCATGCAATTCCAATCCACTTGTTTTTCTAGCTACCGCATTAAAAAGCTTAGAAGGAATATTTTTAGTGAAAACAGGATCTTGTCTTTTTTGTTTCCAACCCGAAATTAAATCCATTCCCTCTTCGGCGATTCCTTTATATAAAGACGGAATTTCCTCTGGAAAATCTTGTAAATCAGCATCCATGGTTATCACTACATCACCTTGTGCCATGGCAAAAGCAGCATTTAAAGCCTGTGATTTACCATAGTTTTTACGGAATTTAATCCCTTTTACTTCTGGGAAATTGGATTGTAATACTTTAATAATATCCCAAGAATTATCTGTACTACCATCGTCTATAAAGATAATTTCGTAGGTATAATCGTTCTTCAAGACTTTCGCAATACGTTGGTGCAACTCTTGCAAAGAATCTTGCTCATTCAATAATGGTATAACGATAGATAGATTCATCTTGGTTTGGGTGTATTCCTAATTTTCCATAAAAAGCTTAGCATTAATGCAAGACTGAAGTTAAAGAAAATTAAAACTCCTAGGATTAAAGTAAAGGTTCTGTTGTTCAGTAAGTTAGTGTTCCTTACTTCGGGAGAATTAATCACTTTCTCTACATCTTCGTAATCTCCATTATCCTTAGCTTGAACTAAGCTATAATCTAAATACTCTGTTTTAAGTTGTTCAATTCCAGATGGATCTACATAATGAAAATAAGCAAAAACACATAGTAAACTTAAAACCCCAGCAATAAAACCAGGTAAAAAGCTAAGCTTGAATATTTTAAAGAAACTAATTCCTGGTTTGTTATTCCATTTCAATAAATTAGATGCAGCCACAAAAGCATAAATACTTGTAATAACGAATGCATTAGCAATCGATGTTGCAATTATATATTGAAAATCAGAAAACTGAAAAATCTCTTGCGTTTTAAATAAAATCTGCACCACTAAAAACACTATCAGTGTTAATATAAATAGGATAATAGCAGAACGCCTAATGGGCCTTTTGAGCATAGATTGTTTTTAAGAATTGCAAAGATAAGATTTAGTGAATAATTCTGTGGACTATTGGGTCATGACATTAAGTGCCTTAGCAATCATTTCGTCTACCGCTTCTTTATAATTGTCTAAAAACTCTCCAGTAGAACGATTCGCAATTATGCAATTCAATGATAAAGCATTGTGACCTAATAGATTAGCAAAGGCATAAATTCCAGAAGTTTCCATCTCGAAGTTATCTAAACCATTTTCATGTAATCGATCTAAAAAGTCGGCAGCTAGAGGTTTTAATCTTAATTCTCGTCCTTGTGGACCATAAAAACCAGATAATGAACCTGTATTTCCCCCTACGAAGCCTTCACCGAATTTGTCGAACAACTCTTTTGAACCTTCTGTAAAGTATAATAAAGATTCAATCTCATTGTATTTAAAATTAGATAAAAACTCCTTTTTAAATCCAGCGCTATCTTTATGCTCAGGGTAAAATTTCATTAAACCATCAAAACCAACACTGTATCTACTTTTTACAAAGCTTCCTGCACCAATCTTGGGATTTACAGAACCCGAAGTCCCAAATCTCACAATGTTTAAAGAGGTGTGTTCTGGTTTAATTTCTCTGGTTTCTAAATCAATATTCACCAAAGCATCTAGTTCATTAATAACAATATCAATGTTATCTGTACCAATTCCGGTTGAAAGTACGGTCAGTTTTTTTCCATTTAATGTTCCTGTGTGCGTAACAAACTCACGCTTTGCTTTCTTGATTTCTACGCTATCAAAGAACTTAGAAACTCTTTCAACTCTCTCTGGATCACCTACAAAGATGATATCTTGACCAATATCGCTTGGTAATAAATTTAAATGATATACACTGCCATCTTGATTTAATGGCATTTCAGATGCTGCTATTTTTTTTGACATATTGTTTAGTTTTGATTAACCTCCAACGCGTTTTACTTTCATTCCCATATCTTCTAGATATTTCATGATTTTATCTCTAAAATCACCTTGAATAATGATTTCATCATTCTTGGTTGAACCGCCAACGCCTAAATGACGTTTAATGTCCTTGGCCAATTGTTTAAAATCATCATCATTACCAGTATATCCTTTGATAATAGTGTTGGGTTTACCTTTTCTTTTCTCAAAATGGCACTCCACAACATCATCTGGAATCCACAATCCTTCGTCTTTTTGGGTTTCCTGTGAATCCTCCGAAGGCGCGTGATCAGGAAATAAATTCTTTAGTTGATCTTGTAAATCCATAACTTTCAAATATAATAAATTTTGAATAGAGATCGAAGTAAAAATACCTATTTAAATCTGATTATACTTAGACTAAAGTACATTTATAAAAACTCTCCTACTTCAATTTATTGTTAAATAAACAGGCATGTTGGAATCAATTTCAATACCAAATCCCGCATTTTTATGCTTCGATTTGCTGTCTTTATTTTAAAAACCAAAAACCTGCTGATTCGCAGGTTTTTGATGATTTTTTAAACTTAATCTTTTGTTTAATTATTTATTTAATCAAACCAATTTCTCTTAATCTTTGCGTTAAGAATTCACCGGCTGTAATGTCATCAAACTGCTTTGGATTATTCTCGTCAATACAATCTTCTAAAACGTCTAATTTCATTTCACTAATAGGGTGCATAAAGAATGGAATCGAGAAACGAGGCTTGTGCCACTCTTCTTTCGGTGGATTTACCACGCGGTGAATCGTAGATTTTAATTTATTGTTGGTGTGACGAGAAAGCATATCACCAACATTAATCACTAATTCATCAGCTTCTGGAATCGCATCCACCCATTCACCATCATGTCGTTGAACTTGTAATCCTCCTGCTGAAGCTCCCATCAACAAAGTAATTAAGTTAATGTCGCCATGCGCCCCAGCTCTTACAGCGCCATCAGGTTCTCCTGTAATAGGTGGGTAGTGGATAGGTCTCAAAATTGAGTTTCCATTCTTAACCTTATCATCAAAATAAAATTCATCTAATCCTAAAAATAAGGCTAAAGCTCTCAAAACATAAATTCCAGTTTTCTCTAATTGCTGGTAAGTTTCTTTTCCCACTTTTGCAAACTCTGGAAGCTCCTCAACATCTACGTTTTCAGGATAATCGAATTTGGCTTTATTGGCTGCGTCTACATATTGTCCAAAATGCCAAAACTCTTTTAAATCTCCCTTGTTAGAGCCTTTTGCATGTTCTTTTCCGAAAGAAGTATAACCACGTTGACCGCCAATTCCAGGTATTTCATATTTCTTTTTAACCTCTTCATCTAAGTCGAAGAATTTTTTAACTTCCTTGTATAAGTTATCAACCAACTCATCAGATAGAAAATGATTTTTAAGAGAAACAAAACCAATCGTTTGGTAAGCATCTCCAATTTCATTCACGAATTTTTGCTTTCTAGCCGGATCATCTGATAAAAAATCAGCTAAATCTACCGACGGTATTCCATTATGACTCATATTCGTTTGTTTTAAATGTTATATTATCTTTTACTTTAATTAGCTTAAAATCAATAGGTTTTAAGTTTCTGCAATCTTCTACAGACAGCATCTTTTCATTCCATAAATCATATCCTTCTAAGTTGAGATGCTCCAAATAAATCTCTGTATCTGAATTATTGAAAATTATATAAATGCTTTCTTCAGAACTTCTACGTTTATATATAATCACATCACCTTTTGTGTAGATAAACTTAAGCTCACCATGCGTAAATACGGGATGGTGTTTTCGTAAATCTATGATTTTTTTATAAAATAAATGTAATTCTTGGTTAAAACCTACTGCTTCATAGATGTTTTCATCTTCATTAAATGGGTTTTGAGTTTCTGGATCAAATGTGTACTCAGGCCACCAAAGCGGCTTTCTGCAATCTGGATCATCTGCGCCCCACATACCCATTTCGTCACCTGCCCAAATCTGTGGAGATCCAGGCATCGTAAATTGGAAAACTAAAAAATTTTTCACCCTTTCATAAACTTCTTCGCTAGGTTTACCTGTTTTGTAATTCACATCCTCTAAGGGCTTTGCTAAATATTTATAGATATTTTTATTATTAAACGAACTCAATAATCTAGGCGTGTCATGACTGGCGCTCATCATCATCATGGCCTTAATATTTGCATCTGGAATTCCAGCTACCATAGCGCCCAATTCTTCTTTTAATTGCTGCCCATCTATGTATTCATTTGGTTTGGCAAAGAATGCACGAACGTGCTTAAAGGGTTGATAATACATAATAGCATCAAAAACATCATCGCTTATATAGGGTTTTGGATCCATCATTTTGTGAGGCCAATTTTCCCACCAAACTTCTCCCACCAAAAACGCTTCTGGATTGATAGCCTTAACATGCTTTCTGAAATCTCGCCAAAAATCTAAACCAATTTCATCGGCTACATCTAATCTAAACCCATCAATTCCGTATTTCGCATCATAGCCTTTGGGCGCTAGCCAACGCTCTACTACCTTGAAAACATGTTTCTTAACAGATTTGTTTAAATCACCTTGATACGGAAATCCTTTTATGTGATTCGAATAATATTTTTTCCTTAATTGAGGAAGTTCTTTTACGCCTGCCCATGAATTAAAATCTAGTTGCCCCATCGGTGAATTTGGATGATTGAACATATTTATGTCATACCAATCCGCATACTTTGAATGAATCCCATGAATCAAAATATCTTGCCACGCCCAAAACTGAATGCCAGTATGATTAAAAGAATAATCCACTATAATTCGTATATCTCGTTCGTGAACCTGAGCAATTAATTCTAGGAAAAGTTGATCGGCAGAAGTCCATTGCCAAGTGTCTGGATTGTTGGGGTCTTCTTGAGCTATGATTAATTTATCGCCCTCGGGGTCAGGACCAAAGTGAATATCTACATGATGAAAATTCCGTGCATCATATTTATGCAAAGAAGGAGCATCGTTAATGGGATTTAAATATATGGCATTCACACCCAAGGATTGAATATAATCTAACTTATCAATAACGCCCTGTAAATCACCTCCATACCTTCTAGATTGAACTTGATTATACCACTTTCGAATTTCTTCTTGATCTTGAGATTTAGGTGCATCCTTATACCAATCAGATGTCCAGGGTGTCAGTTCCCAATTTTCGTCGTAGGTATGAGGCCAAGCTCCTTGCATATTTTGGAACGTGGGATCATTATCTGAATGGGCATTATAAAATCTTTCCACAAAAATCTGATACCAAATCGCTTCTTGAGACCATTGTGGCGGAGTGGTAAATGCAATATTTGATGAATTAGACATGTAGTTTGAATCAATCTGGAGACGTTAAACAAATGTAGTAAATGATTTTATATGGAATTTCTCGTCGATGAACTGCCAACAAGCTGCTTTAAAACATAAAATTTAACTGCTGGAAAGTCTCCATCCACTTAAAATTAAAGCTTTATCTCATTAAAATTCATTGAAAATATGATTTACACCTTGATAAAGCTATTTTTATTTTTAACTATACACTACCTTTGCCGCATGGAAGTACTACCTTATCACAATTTATACGTCGGAATGATAGAAACCTTAGAAGCTATTTTCGAAAATGGCGACTATTCCGATAAAGCATTAGAAAAGACTTTTAAAAAAAATCGACTTTGGGGCAGTCGAGACCGCGGTTTTGTGGCAGAAATGGTCTATGATATGGTAAGATGGAAAAGAACGATTGATTTTGCATCTGCTAATGCTTTGCGCAAAAGACATTATTGGGATTTTATTGCCGCTTGGATTGTTATGAATGATGGTAGATTACCAGATTTAGAGGAGTTCAAGAAAGTAAAAGCTCAAAAGATTAAAGGTAATTATTTACAAGCTTTAAGAATTCCAGCGATTAAGCATTCGATCTCAGATGAATTATTTGAAATTGGACAAAACGAATTAGGCGATCAATGGATTACCGAGTTAGAAGCTATGAATCAAGCAGCGCCAGCAGTTCTTCGTGTAAATACTTTAAGAACGAATGAGAAGGAGCTTAAGGCAGAATTGTTAGATAAGGAAATCAGAATTACCAAATTAAAGCGTTTCCCAGATGCTTATGTATTGGTGGAGAAGGAGAATTTATTCTTAACCGAAGAGTTTAAGAAAGGTTATTTTGAAATGCAAGATGCTAATTCACAGTTAGTAGCTCCGTTTGTTGAAGTAGAACCAGGAATGCGTGTAGCAGATGCTTGTGCAGGTGCGGGAGGTAAAAGTTTGCATTTAGCAGCCTTGATGGAAAACAAAGGAAACATTGTTTCTATGGATATTCATCAATGGAAATTAAATGAATTAAAAAGACGCGCCAAAAGAGCAGGAGCTCATAATATTCAAACTAAATTAATCGATTCAACCAAAGTTTTAAAAAGGTTTAATAAATCATTTGATAGAGTTCTAATCGATGCGCCATGTACTGGATTAGGAGTATTAAGAAGAAATCCAGATGCCAAGTACAAATTGGATAAAGCTACTTTAGAGCGTGTATTGGTTGAGCAAAAAGAAATTCTAGAAACTTACAGCAAATTACTTAAACCAGAGGGTATTTTGGTGTACGTAACATGTTCAATTCTACCGTCTGAAAACTCAGAGCAAGTGAAAACTTTCTTAAGTAATCATTCAGAATTCGCATTGGTAGAGGAGAAAACATTGATGCCAGCAGAAACCGGATTTGATGGATTCTACATGGCTAAAATGACTAAAAAGGATTAAGTTTAATTAAGCCTAGAGTAGAGGGTAAGCTAAATAATTTGAAGAAATAGAAAAAAATAAGGCTTTGCATGAATGGATTTCCATCTTGCAAAGCCTTTTATTTTATACTAAGTTCAATTCTCGCGCTTGTTTTTCGAGTTCCTCTTGATGGTCTGGATGTGCAATAGAAATCAAAAGTTTGGCTCTTTCGCGTAAGCTTTTAGCAAATAAATTCACGACACCAAATTCTGTTGCGATATAATGAACGTGAGCTCTCGTCGTTGTAACGCCAGCACCTACTTTGAGCTGCGGAACAATTTTAGACACTCCTTTCTTAGTTTGTGAGGCTAAGGCAAAAATAGGTTTGCCACCTTCGGATAATGAAGCTCCACGAATAAAATCCATTTGTCCACCGACGCCAGAAAATTGATAACTACCAATCGTATCGGCGCAAACTTGTCCGGTTAAATCAATTTCAATTGCGCTATTAATCGCAGTTACTTTAGGATTTCGTCTAATGATTGCTGTGTCATTGGTGTATCCCGCTTCCTTAAAATGTACCACTGGATTTTCATTTACAAAGTCATATAATTTCTGACTTCCCAAGGCAAAACAAGTGACGATTTTACCCGTTTTAATTTGTTTTTCTTTTCCGGTAATCACGCCCGATTCATATAAAGGAAGAACACCGTCTGAAAACATTTCTGTGTGAATCCCTAAGTTTTTATGATTTCCAAGATTGCTTAAAACCACATTAGGAATTGCGCCAATTCCCATTTGTAGCGTTGCACCATCTTCTACCAATCCTGCGACATGTGCACCAATTTTAATATCGGTTTCGTTGGGTTCTGTCGGTTCTATGCTGTAAATCGGTGAATTACTTTCTACAAAAGCATCAATTCTGCTTTTATGAATGATTCCGTCACCATGAGTTCTTGGAACGTTAGGATTGACTTGTGCAATGATTTTCTTAGCTGTTTCAATGGCGGGTAGGGTGATATCAATGGATACGCCTAGCGAACAAAAACCATGTTGATCAGGTGGAGAAACTTGAATCAAAGCCACATCAATTGGTAGAATATTCCTTCTAAATAAAATATGAACATCGCCCAGGAACATTGGAGTATAAGAACCAGCACCAGAATTGACTGCTTTTCGGGTGTTTGCTCCCACAAATAGAGCATTGGTGTGAAAAGATTGATTATAAGGTTCTTGGGTGTATTTCGCTTCGCCCTCTGTGTGGATGTGAATGACTTCTACATTTTTTAACTCTTGGTATCTCAGCGACATAGCATCTACTAATTCCAAAGGAGTCATGGCTGCACTCTGAACAAATACGCGGTTTCCAGATTGAATTTCCTTAACGGCTTCGTGGGCACTTACAAACTTCATAGGCTTTTATTAAGAGGTTTAAAGATAATAGAAAGCCAAGAGTTTTGCAGATTTATATAACTGATAAATGTTAGAGAGTTGATTCATTTTTAAAGTTTTTTAATTCTTTTAATCGTTGTTGGTAGCGTTCAAAAATAGACTCAGCTTGCCAATCTTCTGACTCTGTTTTTCCATGACCTAAAGATATGTTGCTAAGTATTTCTCCGTTTTGTGTAAAATATTCTCAATTCTAGATGCTTTGAGCGAAATGATTTTTGGGCATCAACTGCTCCTTTTCATTGGCGTAGATTAAATCATTTTCTGATTCAAAATATATCTCTTGATATAAAATTCCATCTGTATTAGATACAATTTTAATAAGTCTAAGTTTTTGATCTAATTCGCAGAATTGCCAAAATTCTGGTGTATCGTTTAAATCAGAAACCACCGAAAAATCTTGCACACACGCTTGAATTCCTTTCTCTACTTTTAATTTAATTTGTGCTCTCAGATTGGTCTTGGTCCCTTGACTAGGCTTTACTTGAGAACAAGCAGGCGCTAATAAGAAACTTAAACAAAGCATCAAAAAGATAGGTTAAAGGCTTTTCATAAAGTTGATGTTTTAGTTGAGTTTATATGAAATTAATTCTCGCAGAAATCGATTAGAAAATTTCGCACTTTGAAATTTGTTTTATCACCGATAAGGCTAAATGATTCACAAGCTTTTTTATTTTGTCCTAAGGCTAAAAAGGAAATTCCTGAAATTAAAAGTGCATTTTCATAACTATATTTAAATCTTCTAATTTGATCTGTTTTATCTTTAAATTTTAAAACTTGCGGATAAGCATCTACAACATTTTTAAATAAATTTTTATCAAAATCTTTCGTCATTTGTGAAGTTATCTGCCTTAAGTCCTTTTCATCTCTATTGACATAGCCATTGCCCATCTCAACAAAAATAAAATTCTCCGTCATTAATAAATCTCGATCACACTTATTTTTTAATTTCCCCTCTGCTTTTAATAAAGCAGCTATAAATTGTTTGTCAAAGCTTTTGCTGATTCCTGAAAGTATTTCAATGTCTTGAATTTTGTTTTCTTTAGTTAAAACAAACTTAGCTTCAAAGAACTGGTTCGTTATAGAATACCGCTTATAACTAGGGATTTCATTGGTTAAGAATTGATGAAGACATAAATCCCCGGTCATTTCAGCCTGACAGAATTTATTGCTTTCAACGAGCATCTGTCCATTATACTCAATAGGTTTAATCTGAAACTCTGGATATTTAGCAAAGTAATTTTCTTTGGTAAGGAAATAATATAATTTATTATCATCGCTATCACGAAATATTAGTTGATCATCTTTTAACTCATAAAATATCTTTCGATATTGAGTCTTAATATATTTCTCTTTGATACTTGCTTTAGCAGCACCATGTGAACTTATAAGAACATCTGGTTTTATTTCATAGCTTAAGAAGTTGGAGTAATTGTGATGGTTTATTTCTAATTTATCTCCATTTTCATAAGTGATTTTATCTAAAATCCATTCATTATACAAATCAGGATTTTGTGCTATTAGAAAACTAGAAATTAAGATAAAACAGAGGTAAAAAAGCTTTCTCATCATTGGGTGATTATGTTCTTATATTTATTAAAAATATAAAAACTCTATAAATTGGTATTGCTTTCCATCAGATTTCTTTAATAATGCTCAGGTTAAAAAGCAAAGCACAGTCAAAAATCATTTGGATTTAAGACTGTACTTTTTATTTAGCTTGATTAATTAGCTTGTTTTCAGCTCATATTTCTACGAACTTCTTCTTCAATTTTATAGTTTCTCATTTGTTCTAAAATCTGATTAGTCATGTTTTTATATTTACTTGCATTCGCTTCGTCGCCTAGTTTTTCATAAGTTCTAGCCAAGCCTCTCAACGATGGCAAGTGCGTAAAGTTAAGCTTTAGGGCTTCATGGTATAAATCAATGGCTAAATTATAGAAACCATCTTCATAAAGCTTTTCTGCAGCTTCAAAATGCTCGTCTAAGTCCTGCGAAATTAATTCAAACTCAAGGAAATCTTCTTTTTTGGAAGTGATGAATGAGGTAAGTACTTCTCTGGTTACTTTTTCTGTTACACTTCCTAATAGGATTTTATTGATACCAGATCTTCCGGTAGTTCCCATTAATAGCAAATCTATTTGATGAGCTTCAATAGCTTTTAGGATTTCTTGTGATGGACTTCCACCGGCAACTTCTTGGCTATAGTCTAAATCAATTAGGTTATGTTTATCTAAGAATCTCTTTAACTCGAGTTCTTGATCCTGCTTACGTTGACGATTCACTTCATCTGGGTCTATGCGTGTTATCGTTTGCTTAAACTCAGTATAGACGCTCAATACAGTTAATTTAGCTTGGAATACGCGTGCAATCGCAATGGCATTTTTGAGAGCGTTGTTAGATTCATCAGAAAAGTCAACTGGACATAATATATTCTTAATTTGGTTTAAATCCTGTCCGCTTTTAATGACAAACACGGGCACTTTGCTTTTTTGTATGACTCTTACCGCGGTGGTACCTAGCTGAACACTGTCTTTTTTCTGTTTCTCTCCAGCTCCAATGATGACCAAATTAGCACCCATCTTTTTAGAAGCAAATACGATTCTATCACTATAATTGCCAAACATAATCATAGCGTCACCCGTCTGAATATCTTCTTCTCTGAACCTTTCATTAATTTTTGTTAATTCTTCTTCGGCGGCTTTTCTTACTAAAGAATCAACCTTTTCGTTGGTAGAACCCTCGGGCAATACGTGAACGAGTGTTAATTTAGACTTAAATTTCTTGGCGAAAACAATGGCGTTAGATACCACATTGTCTGTGGATGCTCTAAAGTCTACGGCAACTAAAATGTTTTTGATTAATTTCATTGTATATGGTTTTTAATCCTCTTGCGGAGGTGTGAGTTGGTTTTATGTTTTAAATAATTTGTTTCAATCTATTTTTAATGTCGA
>CAZKJO010000009.1:50077-53582 GCA_964553105.1 uncultured Weeksellaceae bacterium
TAACAAATAACAACGCACAAGAGCGACCAACGGAAGCTCCTTGGGCTAGATTATTTGTCTTTAGCGCACACAAAGATTGCAACAGAAAGCCAGATAAGCCGCCCAAAAAAATAAAGCACAAAAAAAAGCCGCACATGGCGACTTTTGAATTTTTTCTATTGAATTGCTTACTCAAACTTGAGCGAGAACATGACGGCCCTCGTGTGCATAGACGAGAAGGCACCTGCCCAAATTGGTGGCGTGTCTGGATCGTCTGCCACTAACTCGTTGTTGAAGAAGAAAATTCCTTTAACTGATGGTGTTAATTTAAATCTACGGAAGTAAATGCTAATACCACCTTCGATTTGGTATGAGAAACTATGTGTTTTTAGCCTAAAAATCCCATCGAAGTTATCATCTTCTGAGCTTTCCTCACTCTGCATGTTGATCATATATCCAACCCCAGCTTGTAAGTAGGGACGCGTGTTAAACCAACGATCACCGTGGATTTGTAATAAAATCGGAATATCGATATAAGAAGATTTAATCTCGCGAATCGAATCATTAGCTGATGCTAAATACGGCGTTCCGTTGTATGGATTGTCGTAAACACCACCTTCGTGTATATTGTTGAAATATAGGTTACGCTCTGTGAAGTGAATCCCTGGCTGGATGAATAAATCAAATCTATCGTTTAGTTTTAATTTCCCCATAAGTCCGGCAGAGAAGCCCATTTTGGCTTCAGACTCGACATCAAATCTACCTAGATCATTGATACCCGTTTCGCTGGGATGCATCTTGAAATCGAAGTAATTCAGTCCCAAAAAGTATCCATAGGATAGTCTTTTCTGGTCTTCAGCGTTATTTTTGTCTTCTTTATCGAAGTTTGGCTTCCATTGCGCCTGGGCAGACACAATAAACATGATAGTGAAAAGGGCAAAAATCTTTCTCATATTTTGATAACGTATTGTTTGGCGATTTATTTTAAGCAACTATAAATACTCGCTATGCCAAAGGTAAGTTTTTTATCTTTAGGTTCAAGAAAATTTACAGATTTCAAGATATTGTTCAATTTTTCTCCATAAGGAAAGGCTTGTACCGACTCTGGCAAGTAGGTGTAGGCTCTGTGATCCTTAGAGAAAGTTTTTCCGATAACGGGTAAAATATTCTTGAAATAGAAATTATATAATTGTTTCATCGGGAACTGCTCTGGCTGTGAAAACTCTAAAATCACAAATTTCCCGCCTGGTTTTAGTACGCGATGAATCTCTTTTAATCCTTTTTCTAATGTTTCGAAGTTTCTAACTCCAAAGGCAACCGTAATAGCATCGAATGTGTTGTCCTCAAAAGGCATATTCTCTGCGTCTCCTTGAATCATTTCGATTTGATCGCTCAAGTTTTTCTCTGCTACCTTTACACGACCGTGCTCCAGCATTCCATTAGATAAATCGAAACCAGTAATCTTAGCTTGTGGATTCTTTTTGGCCAAAGCAATCGCCAAGTCTCCGGTTCCGGTGGCTACGTCTAAAATAGTTTTTGGCTCGGTTTCGGTAACCATTTTAACTACTTTTTTACGCCAGCTGACATCGATTCCAACTGATAATAATCGGTTGAGGAAATCATATCTATGCGAGATGTTGTCAAACATTTGTTCGACTTCATCTTTTTTGCCCATCGTAGAGCCATATGGTTTTACTTGTTCTGACATATTTTTCTAATGCTAATGTGGAGAATTTAGATTATTCGTAATTCTCAAAATAAAATTGTTTAAAATCACCAACTCTAAATATCTTCTTACGTAATGTATCGTTTTCAGATTTTCGTGTAAAAGCTGGGAAGTCTTCGTCTAAGTTATAATAGAAATCCTCGTTATAAATCGTAGAATCTATTTTTACATCACCCAAATAGGTTTTGCCTTGATAAGTTGCTTTTAATTTTCCGTAGATAGAATCTTTATCTACCATTGGACCATAAGGCAATCCATAGATAAAATATACCGAACGTGTCGGATTAATCAATCCTCTTACTCTTTTTACCTCAAATGTGCTTGCTGGAAAATTAAGACTATCTACCTCAGAAGCAACTTCTAATGTGTGTTGCCCTTTTTCTAAATTAATTTTTAATTCCTGACCCGGTGACACAACATATTTATTTTGGTCTATGGTCACATTCAAAGTGGCTTTGGTTGGGTTATCAATTAGGTAATAGCTCTTTTTTAGTATCACCTCAAAATAAACCACCAAACTCAAAATTGTCACTAACAGTGCAATTAAAAATCCAATAAAACTTGGGCTCAATTTTTTCATAAGTGGGCAAAGTTAGGGATTTGCAAACAATTATTTGAATTGTTATTCAATAAAATCACTGCTAACTATAACTTATGAAATACTGCTTTCTAATTGTTTAAGTTGGTGTATGATTTTTAAATGACCTAAATGATGTTCGGCGTGCCATGCATAGTAGGCTAGTAGAAAGAATAAATCCTGTTTTACATCGTATTCTGGATGTCTTATAGACTTAGCAAATTCTCTCTCGTTCATGTTTTTTAATAACACGACCCATCTATAGTGTAAGCCAGATAGAATCTGTAATGAAGAGGAAATGCCTGCGAGATGACAATCTGATAAGTTGGCCCATAAATTTTCCTGATAAGGTTTAATGATGGGTTCGGTTTCGGTTAGCGCTAATTTAAACCGAATAAAGGCATTCATATGACTATCTGCCAAATGATGCACGATTTGAATTGCATTCCAACCACCAGGGCGATAACTTTGTTTAAGTTGTTGGGTATCTAATTCTAAGGCTGTTTGTGCAAAATAGGGTGGATGGATTGTAAGCTGATGAATATATTGGTCCACCAATTCTTGTTCGAATTTTTCGGGTGCTTTGAATCTACCTATCGGATATTTTATATCTTCCATATCACGCTACTATATTTGATGCATTAGTTTATATTGTCTGAATACTGAGCTTGTATTCGATGTTTAAAGTTATCTAAAAAGAACAAAATTAATCATGACTTCCATCATCGAAAACCTCAATCATAACTTCTTTTTCAACCAAATCGGTGAACTTGCCATTATAGCGGGTTGCCTTCACCATATGATTGTCGATCCAGTGATAGTTTCCGCCACGTGGTTTCCCCATCAGTAGGCTATGATATTTGAAACCATGTTTTTTTAGCCAAGTCTCTGTGTATTCTCTATGTTCTTCTGTTCTCGAGGTAAAGAAACAAATTCTATGTCCCTCGTCGTACCATTTATTACAAACTTTTAAAGCATCTGGATATACCTCGGCTGTGAGCATTCTTTCAGGCTCTTCATTGGGGATATCTTCGCCGATAGTTCCATCGATATCAATCAGATAATTTTTTACATTTTCGGGTAAGACTGGGCTAATAGCTTTACCATCTACGATAGTTTCTTTTAGCGTGATATCTTTCTTTTGTTTCATAGTTTAAATTTATTTGTAAATATAAGGAATTGTTTTGGGTGTTTTTGGAGACGCAAGTATATCGTAGAAAGGG
>CAZKJO010000010.1:0-5386 GCA_964553105.1 uncultured Weeksellaceae bacterium
CCGACTCGGTTGCTGTGGTTGATCCATGTGCAATATCAATGTCAATCTTAGACTATGGAGTTTTTGCAGGATATGGTCAAGCGGTTGATTTTACTTTAAATATTGGAACATTAAGAGTAAAGGACTATGCCATTAATTCTTATTCGGCATATCCAGTTCCAACGAAGGATTTGTTGCATATTAAGTCAGAGTCAAACTTAAAATCTATTGAGATTTATAATTTAATAGGTCAAAAAGTTATAACCAGAAATGCAGAAGGAAAAAACATTCAAATTGACATTTCAAAACTTAAATCTGGTGCTTACATCATAAAGCTAATTAACGAGTATGGCGATCAGCAAAGCTTCAAAATCATTAAAAAATAAAAATCTTAATAAGTTTTAAAATTAAACCTTAAAACAAATTACTCCGCTGCGGTAAACTTAAAAACTTTATAGCAGCGGATTTTTAAACTTAAAAATACTACAATAACTAATAAATATATTCTTACATGAAAAGAACAGTACTTATTTTTAGCATTTTAATCTCTATGATAGCCTGTAGTCAAAATGAAAACATAGTTGAAGAAGAACTAAAAAAAGACATCATCTACACCGATGGCTTTGATTTCCCTGTTGGAAAACCAAATGCTAAGGGCTATTATAATGCTCAGAAATTCACAGAAAACAACCACTTAGGAGATGACTGGAATGGTGTTGGTGGAGGAAATACAGATTTAGGTGATCCTATTTATAATATTGCACATGGATATGTGACTTTTGCAGAAGACGTAGGAGGCGGTTGGGGAAATGTGATCAGAATTGTTCACCATATCGATGAAAACACAGAGGTTGAATCATTATATGCACATTGTGATACCATGCTGGTGAGCGAAGGTGATTATGTATCAAAAGGCACTCAAATAGCCACCATAGGTAATGTTAATGGCATGTATTATGCTCATTTGCATTTAGAAATTAGAGAGGAAGTT
The DNA here is from genome assembly GCA_964553105.1 of uncultured Weeksellaceae bacterium. GTDB lineage: Bacteria > Bacteroidota > Bacteroidia > Flavobacteriales > Weeksellaceae > Profundicola. Next base: position 971 of record CAZKJO010000010.1, read on the forward strand.
GGTTTACCTCTTGGCGGTGGATACTCAAGTGATACGACAGGCTATGTGGACCCGACTGAATTCATTAAACAAAATAGGCACTAAAAGCTGTATAAAAACAATATCCTAAATAACTATTTATGAAAAACCTACAAGACAAAGTTGTCTTAATTACCGGAGGAGGTTCTGGTATTGGTAAAATCATGTCGCGCTTGATGTTAGAACGAAATGCCAAAGTAGTTATTTGGGATATAAACAAAAAAAATATTGATACTACCCTATCCGAACTTTCTGATCCCAATCTTTTTGGATACAAAGTCGATGTTTCTAATATTGAGCAAATTAAAGAGACGGCTCAAATAGTTAAACGAGAAGTTGGTGTTGTAGATGTTTTAATTAACAATGCTGGAATAATTGTCGGGAAATACTTCCATGAACATAGTTTAAATGATATAGACAAAACCATGGACATTAACGCAACTGCTCCAATGCATATGACACATTTATTTTTGGAAGATATGATGAAGCAAAATGCTGGACATATTTGTAATATAGCTTCTTCTGGAGGATTGATTTCTAATCCAAAAATGTCGGTATATGCCGCGAGTAAATGGTCTTTAATCGGTTGGTCTGATAGTTTGAGATTAGAAATGGAACAGCTCAAGAAAAACATTCATGTAACGACGATTATGCCCTATTACATCAATACAGGAATGTTTAACGGTGTTCGCTCCAAGATTCCAATTTTAGATGAAGAGGCGGCATCCTTAACAATCGTTAAAGCCATTGAAAAAAACAAAAAAATGGTCACGATTCCTGGATATATTTATCGACTAACAAGAATTGGACAAGGTCTTATGCCTATCAAACTATTTGATTGGTTTGCAGGTGATGTTTTAGGTATTTACAAAACCATGGAGCATTTCACAGGTAGGAAGAAAAATTAAACCCACATTTGAACTTGAGAAGATTAAGCTTCTAACTTAATCTCTTCAACATTTTCATCATCACTTTCATCAAAATAATCTACATCAGGATTTGTAAAGTCTTTGGTTGTTAATCTCTCATAGGTTAGCAATAAAGAAGGTAGAACAATTAAATTACTCAACATAGCCATCATTAAAGTAAAAGAAATTAATCCTCCTAAGGCTACAATTCCCATAAACCCAGAAAACAAGAAGATTGCGAATCCAGAGAATAACACTATGGATGTATACAACATACTGTTACCTACTTCTTCTATGGCTAATTTCACAGACTTTTTAATATTACCTTTATATAGATTTAAATCTTGTCTGTACTTCGCCAAGAAATGAATTGTATCATCTACAGCAATACCAAATGCAATACTAAACACCAAAATCGTAGAAGGTTTAATAGGTACTCCTATGTACCCCATCAATCCAGCTGTTGCCAACAAAGGCATTATATTCGGAATTAAGGAAATGAGAATCATTTGTGGCGATCGGAACATAAAAGCCATAAAAATGGCAATCATTAAAATAGCCAAAGAAAGAGAAACCAGTAAATTCTTTATTAAATATTCGGTTCCTTTCATAAAAACATAAGCCATTCCCGAAACGTAAGTATCATACCTTTCCTCTGGAAAGTAATTGCTTAAAGCTGCTTTTACATCATCGATTAGGACTTCCATATCCTTACTGTCCATATTGCTCAGCAGGGTGGTCATTCTAGCCTTTCTACCCGTAGAGTCAACATAGTTATTCACCAAGTTAGCATCACCTTGAGTTTTCTTAATTTCATTAAGAATGAAAGCTCTTTCCTGATTAGTAGGTAAATTATAAAAAGCAGAGTCGTTACTATAATACGCTTGTTTAGAGAATTTAATTAACTCTGTAATGGATAAAGTTTTCGACGATCTTCCTAAGGAATCAATGTGCTTATTCAATTGTTCCATTCGAGTCAGTGTATTCAACGATGTAACTCCATTAGGTTGCTTGGTATCGATTACAATTTCTAATGGTAAAACTCCTCCGAATTCTTTATCAAAAAAGGCAATGTCTCGATAAAACTTTGCATTTTTAGACATATCGTCCAACAAATTCCCACTACGTGTCATTTGGAACATACCAATAATTGCCGCTATCATAACTACTGCAGTAGTACGATATACCCATGGTCTATGATTTAAGACAACATTCTCCATCCAGTTGAGCAAACTACTGGTCCAATTATCTTCATGGTGTTTCAAGTGTCTTTGCTTAGGCTCAGGGAAATAACTATAAGCCGTAGGGATAATTAATAGAGAAAAAACAAAAATTCCTACAATATTCAACGAAGCAATCGTACCGAATTCTTGTAATGTTGAACTCTGGGTAAATATAAAAGTAAAGAAACCAAATGCCGTGGTAAGATTGGTAAGCATGGCTGTATTGCCCACATGCATGATCATACGCTGCAGAGCTTTGATTTTATTTTTATGGATAGCAAATTCGCCTTGATATTTATTGATTAAATAAATACAATTTGGAATACCAATCACAATCAATAAAGGTGGAACAAGCGCGGTTAACAAAGTGATTTCATAGTTGAATAAGCTCAACATCGCAAAACATAAAACTACAGCTGAAACCACTACAGAAACTGCAACAGCGGTGGCTCTAATAGACCTAAAAAATAGAAAGAAAATTAGACAAGTAACACCCAACGAAGCGAAAATAAAACTGATTGTCTCCCCTTTTACCTGTTCTGAGTTCATGGTTCTAATCACTGGCATGCCAGATAGATATAAATTAATTCCAGTTTCTTCTGTAAACTGATTGACCATGTCATTTATCGCTAAAACATCATTAATTCGTTGTTTAGAGTCTACAATAGCAGGATTCATATAAATCACTGCCTGCATAGCATCATTGTCCTTATTATAGAGCATTGATTCGTAAAACGGGAAATTATTGATATCCGTTCGCATATCAATCCAACTATCCAAATGCTCTTCCGGAATTAAATTCTCTGTTTTGAAACCACCATTCAAGGTATCGCGTGTCATCTTTTGCGCCTCTGTCATAGAAAAAATCCCATCTATTCCAGGCAAGTCAGTAATCGATCGCGTTAGCTGTTGCCATTTCTTAAGATAAACAGGATTGGCCATTTTCTGATCATCATATCCAATTGTAATTACGTTATCCTCACTACCAAAAGTGTTTTGGAAATCAGTGAAGTCAACCATGGTTTGATCACTAGAAGGTAATAATTGCGCATTTGATGTAGTAAATCTCACCCCCTTGTATAGGGTAATTCCAACTAAACTTAAGATTATAATCACCAAAGAGATTAAAATCGTAAATCTATTTCTTAAAATGAGAGATGCTATCTTTTTCCACATAAATCTTAAATACCAAAATTAAAAACTGCCTTGACACTAAAGTCTTCTTCAAATTCTCCTGTATTGTAAGCACCGAGACGATAATAAACTCCAAGTCCAAATACCTTCATTACCAAGTTGTTAATTTCTAAACCAACTTCTTGATACACATGATCCATTTCTTTAAAAATCAAACCCGAATGATTATCTTTTTTATCTAAGCTACCATAACCTGCTTTATAAAGCATATGAATCGGAATATTTTTATCTTTTACTAATTTTAAATTCAACACACGTTGTTTGATGCTACCAAAAACAAATTGGTCTGAAATGAACTCGCCCTGCGACATGGTTTCAAAAATTTGACTACCTCCCATTCGGGCACGTTGCCAAAATTGCTCTTTGTTCCTACCGCGACCCAATCCACCGAAATAATGCCAAATAGGTACCTCTCCAAAAACCTTACCCATTCTCAAGTTTACCAAAGTAGATGACTTAAAAATGTCTAATTTTTGATTGGTAGAGAATTCTAGCCTCGTAAAGTCTGTTTCTCCATCCAAGAAACTTAATCCTCTTTCTACTCTTAAATGATAAGTTGGCAGCCCAGCTCTCATAGTAAATTTGCCCATCGGCGTCTGAATGCTTTCCTCTTTTGGTGCATATCTAAAAGCTGCACGCAACGTATTGCTTTTATAGGTTTTGTCCTCTGAATTATCCTTATAAAAATATTCAAAAAGGCTTCTCTCCTTTGCCATATTAAGGCTCAAATCGAGTTTAAGATTTCTGAAAAAGTCTTGACGATAACCTACTTGTGCATTTATTTTATCAATAAATAAATAATCAGAAGATTTTTCGGTTCTTTCGTTTAAGGTGTTTAGTAAATTTAAATTTGGGTGAGAAAACCTAGCTGCAGAAGCTATATCATCTGAATAATCTACATATATCTCACCTTCGTTATTAGGATTAACTTTTAGCCATGTTCCTAATCCGTATTTCACAACTTTATCTGTGGTTCCGTAAAACGTTCTTGCGTTGAAGCCAAATTTCTGACTAAATTTATGACTTGTCCTTAAATTCAACCCTAATCGATAATCCTCGTAATCATTAAATTG